>NZ_JBSFQL010000018.1:0-127977 GCF_053588675.1 Gordonia sp. NPDC003422 | reverse complement strand
TACAAGCGCCATGGCACCAGCACGTTGTTCGCCGCTCTCAACATCGCCACCGGCCAACTGACCGGCGCGGTCAAGCCGCGACACCGCCGCCAGGAGTTCCTGGCTTTCCTGCGTCAGCTCGACCGCGCCTACCCGGCCCAGGAGCTACACCTGGTCATGGACAACTACGCCACGCACAAAACCCCCGAGGTCAAGGCGTGGCTGGCTGAGCACACCAACTTTCACGTCCACTTCACGCCCACCTCGGCGTCCTGGCTCAACCTCGTCGAAATCTGGTTCGGCATCCTCGACCGTCAAGCCATCCGACGCGGCATCTTCACCTCGGTCGCCGACCTCAACGCCAAAATCCGTGCCTTCATCACCGGCTGGAACGACCGCAAACATCCCTTCGTATGGACAAAGACCGCCGACGAAATCCTGGCAAAAGCCCAACCCAATAGGAATTAATGAAACGTGACACTAGACCTTTAGACCGTGGCCTTGTCACGAACACGCGGGTCGAGAAGCGCCAACCCGGCGTCGATGGCGATGTTCAGGATGAAAATGCTGACGGCAGTGAGCAGTACGGCCGCCTGCAGGACTGCGAAGTCGCGCTGCAAGATGGAGTCGATCATCAGCTTGCCGATGCCGGGCCACCCGAAGATGGCTTCCACCACCACGGCACCGTTGATCAGTCCGACGGCGAGGTCGCCGGCGACGGTCAGCGCGGGTGCGGCGGCGTTGCGCAGGGCGTGGTGGGTGACGACCCGTAGGTCGCCGGCGCCTTTACTGCGCGCCACCTTCACGTAGGGGGCCGACAGCGCCGACACCATGGCCCCGCGCACCACCTGCGTCAGCACGCCGAGCGGCCGGATCATCAGGGTCGCGATGGGCAGTACCCAGGCGAGCATCCCACCGGTGCCCGACGTCGGCAGCCATCCCAGCACGACCGCGAAGATCCAGATGCCGGTGATCGCGAACCAGAAATCGGGGACGCTCGCCGCGGTCATCGACAGCAGACTCGAGAAGCGGTCGGCCAACGAGTTGGGTCGGTAGGCGGCCCAGCATCCGATGATGACCGAACCGAGGATCGACAGCACCAGCGTCATGAAGGCCAGCTGCAGGGTCGCCGGAAATGCCTTGAGCGCCATGGCCGCGGCATCCTGGCCGGTCTTGAGGGACTCGCCGAAGTCGAGATGGAGGACGCCGGAGAAGTAGTCGACCATCTGTTGCCACATGGGTTTGTCGAGCCCATTGGCGGCCGCGAACTCGGCGCGCTGCTCGTCGGTCGCGGAGACCGGCAGGTAGAGATTGGTGGGATCGCCGGTCAGTCGCGCCATGAAGAACACGCCGAACAGGACGATGATCAGCGGGATGAGGCTGGTGAACATCCGGCGTCGGAGGAAGGTGAACATCGTGGGCCTTATCTTGTTCGTGACTGTCGCTGATCAGTCGTTGTCGGAATCGGCGTGGGTCATCTCGGCCAGACGCATCTCGTCACCGGTCGCCGAATTCGGCTTGTAGGAAACCTTTTTCGACTTGGCGAGGACCGCTTGCATGTGCGCGATGTAGGCGTACTGGCGGATCTGGATCGGTTCGTTGGCGAGGACCTGCGCCAGCGCGGCCTGTCGGGGCGGGCCGGTGAGTGCCTCCGCAGCGCGGATCTCCCGGTCGTAGGCGGCGGTGCCGAAGGTGCTCTGATACCCGTCGGACAGCATGTACTGATCGAGGGTGAACTGTGTGTCACCGGCCTGATTGCCGTGCATGATCATGAGCAGGACGGGTCCTGAGCCGGCAACGAACGGCCTTGTCTGGTACTGCATCTGACCGGAGGTGTCCATCATCTCGATCTTCACGTCGAGCCCGATCTTGGAGAGGGTGTATTGAATGTTCTCAATGGTCTCGTTGATCTTGGGGAACTGACCCGTGCGCCCGATCAGACGGATCTGCCGGTCGACGGGGACGCCGGCGGCACGCGCGTCGTCGATGAGACTCTTCGCCCTGTCGAGGTCGTATGGCGTCGGTGTCAACGTGTCGTTGTAACCGACGATGCCCTTGCCGACGAGTTGGGCGGCGGGCGTACCAAGATTCTGGAACAGCGCCTTGACGATCCCGGCGCGATTGATCGAGAGGTCGATGGCCTCGCGGACGCGGAAGTCGTTGAGCGGGGCGTCGGTGCCCTGCATGCGCAGTGCGGTGGTCTCGTTGTTGGTGTAGGCGATACCGAGGTCGCCCGCGCCGTCCTCGGGACCCAACTGGGTCGCGATGTCGGCCTCGTCGTTGGCGACCATCGCGGCACGCACGCTGCCCTCGGTACGCCACTGGTACACGGCCCGCGTGTATTGCGGCGCCTGTCCGTGGTAGTTCGGATTGGCCTTCAAAACGATTCGCTGGCCGGAATCCCAGAAGTCCACCATGTACGGCCCGGTGCCGACGGGTTCGCGGACCTTGTCACCGGCATCGGTGGTGCGCGGAACCATCTCGATGAACGAAACGCGCAGCGGCAGAATGGGGTCCGGCGCTTCTGTGCGGAGTTCGACGGTCTTGGCGTCCGGGGTGGTGACCTCGATCTTGCTGTCGTCGAACACATATCCATTGACGTCGCAGCCGATCGCACCGTTGAACGTCCGCTTGATCGAGAACGCCGCGTCCTCGGCGGTGAACGGAGCACCGTTGCTGAACTTCACCCCGTCGACCATGGTGAACCGCCACACATTGGGTTCGACCTGCTTCCAGGAACTCGCCAGCTTCGGCAGCAGCGTTCCGCTGTTGGGATCGCGCTCGATCAGCGGTTCGGTGATGTTGGACCGCACCACCACACCGGTCGCGGTGAGCGAGGCGTCGCACGGCTCCAGCGTCGGCGGCTCCTGCGGGAGCACGATGCGCAGCGTGTTGGGGCTCGCGCTCTCGCTCTGGGTCGTGTTGGCGACGCTGCAGCCACTGACGGCCAACAGCGCGACGGCTGCTGCCGCGGCGAGCACGCCGGCCTGGCGTCGCGAGGAGCGCTTGGACGCCATCTGCATGAGAACCTCCGATGAAGAGCTGTCGAGTGATTCGTGGGGGGCTGAGGCCACGTTGTGTGACGGTAGACACACGCTAAGAGCGGTCGAACGGAACCGTCAACAGCACAAAACCCCTGCACATGGCCATTTCGGGGGTTACCGGGCGGTTCGGCGGACTCGACGTAGAGCATGATTCGGACCCCGAAAACCGGCCTGACCTGTTGGTTTCCCGACACGCCGATCGAGTCGCTGAATCGTCGCGGCCGAGTCAATGCCGTTTGGGCATCGATCCATGTTATTTGCGTGTTGGACAGGTATTCCCAGGCAGTCCTACCGTGGATTCATCAGCCCAGGACACCCATATGTCCGCAACCGGTCGAGGAGGACCGATGAGCAGCAGCCTCGCCAGTACGGACACATCCGAAGAAGTCGTTGCACGACAGCACTTTTCGTCGGACTCCGGCACCGTGCTGCGGGTCGGCCCGCTCAAGCCTTCATTGGAGGCGACGCTCTCTGAGCACTACGACGCGGATCTGCTGCCCGATGGGCCCATGCGGGCGCAGTTCCTGGCCGCACACGCCGACAAGATCACCGCAGTGGTCACCTCCGGCCGGACCGGCGTCGACGCCGAGTTGATGGCCGCACTGCCCAACCTGGGCGCGATCATCCACTTCGGCGTCGGCTACGACACCACCGACGTGGGCCGGGCCACGGAGCTGGGAATCGGGGTGAGCAACACCCCCGACGTCCTCAACGACTGCGTCGCCGACACCGCCGTGGGCCTGGTCCTCGACACAATGCGCGGATTCACCGCCGCCGACCGCTATGTCCGGGCGGGCCGCTGGCCGGTGGAGGGCAACGTGCCGTTGGCCCGCAAGGTGTCCGGCGCCCGGGTCGGCATCATCGGCCTGGGTCGGATCGGCTCGGCAATCGCCAAGCGGCTCAGCGGATTCGACTGCACAATCGCCTATCACAACCGTCGAGAGGTCAGCGGTTCGCCGTACCGTTACGTCGGCTCTCCGGTGGAGCTGGCCGGCAAGGTGGACGTGTTGATCGTCGCCGCCGCCGGCGGGTCCGGCACCCGGCATCTGGTCGGCCGTGAGGTTCTGGAAGCGCTCGGCCCCAACGGTTTTCTCGTCAACGTTGCCCGCGGGAGCGTCGTCGACGAGGACGCGCTCATCGAACTGCTGCAGGCCGGTGCGCTCGCGGGCGCCGGCCTCGACGTGTTCGCGCGGGAACCGCACGTGCCGGCCGCCCTGATCAACATGGACAACGTGGTGCTGCTGCCCCACCTGGCGAGCGGGACGGTCGAGACCCGCGCCGCGATGGAAGCCCTCACCCTGCAGAACCTCGACACCTACCTGGAGACCGGCGACCTCGTGACCCCCGTCGTCGAACCGCTTCGTCCGGCTCCCCGAAAGGACGCATCATGACCGTCGTACTCAGCTACATGCCGACCACCGAGGGTCGCGGTGCACTGCCCTTCGGCTTTGCCGAGGCCCGCATGCGCAACACCGACGTGGTGGTCGTGGCCGACGGCGACAGCTCGTCGTCGACCGACTTCGTGGTCGACCTGGAGACCGCGCGCAGCACGGCCGGCGCCGACGACGTCAACTACCGTGTCGCCGAGAAGGACAACGGGTTGTCGCACGCCGACGCCCTCATCGACGCCTCCTACGACGACGACGTCGAACTCCTCGTGATCGGACAGCGACGCCGCTCCCCCGTCGGAAAACTGTTGACCGGCAGCGTCGTCCAGCGCGTCCTGCTCGATGCCCAGTGCCCCGTCGTCGCCGTCAAACCCCCGGTGCGCGCAGCTGTTTGAGGAACTACCCTGTCAGATCCACTCCCGCTCCGGCAGAACATCTTTCATCAATCGATGTAGCGCCGGATTGGTGTTGTCGGCCCGCCAGGCCACGTTCATCTGAACCGGACGGTCGCGTACGGCTCTGACCTCTTTGAACACGACGCCGTCGGGATGCATGGTCATCGCCGACTCCGGAACCAGTGCCAGTCCCAGGCCGGAATGCACCAGCACCAGCATCGTGTGGACCTGCGTGACGAACTGGACGTAGCGGGGCGACGCCCCGACCGCGGTGAAAGTGCTGATCAGCAGTTCATTGAAATATCTTGCGTCCGTTGGTGAATACATGATGACAGGCTGGGCGTCGAAGTCCTCGATGGTCAGGTGCTCGACGTTCGCGAGGGGGTGGTCGGCGGGGACGGCGGCCACCAGTCGTTCGTGATGCAGCGGTCGGGTCAGGATGCCGGGCCGGGACACGGGGGGTCGAACGATGCCGAGGTCGAGGTCGCCCCCGGCGAGACCCTCGATCTGGGCCGCGGTGACCATTTCTCGCAGCACGAGCCGGACATCGGGCAACATTTCGCGAGCGCGCTGCATGAGCCGCGGGAGGACGGCACGGGCCGACGCCCCGGTGAATCCGACCGTCACCGTGCCCAGGTCGCCGGCGGGAACACGCTGGACGGTGAGCGCCGCACTCTCGGCGAGGGCGACGATGCGTCGGGCATCGGGGAGAAACGCCGACCCGGCCGCGGTCAGCGACACCGCGCGGCTGCTGCGTTCGATCAGCTGCACACCGAGCTCGTGCTCGAGTTGCTGGATCTGTCGGGACAGCGGCGGCTGGGTCATGTGCAGACGCTCCGCGGCCCGGCCGAAGTGCAGTTCCTCGGCGACGGCGATGAAGCAACTCAGGCGCGACAGTGAGAACATCGATCCACTTCCGGCATCGTGACACCGCACGTCACGATGCCCGTTGGATCACACTAACGCAGCCGCGTCGGGAATCTGTACCGCTGCGCCAGACCAAGCGCAATGCGCACTTGGCCGGCCTCCCAGGTACAGACTTCCGCAGGGTCAGCCGGGTCGGCCACCGAACTCGGATCAACTCCGGTAGAGCGCGGGCTTCTTGCTGTCGAAGGTCCACCCGGGGATGAGGAACTGCATGCCCACGGCGTCGTCACGCGCTCCGAGGCCTTCACGCTGGTACAGCTCGTGCGCTTCGTGCACTCGTTCCATGTCGAGTTCGACGCCGAGCCCGGGCTTGTCGGGCACTGCCAGGTAGCCGTCGACGATCTCGTATGGCTCGACCGTCAGACGCTGGCCGTCCTGCCAAATCCAGTGCGTGTCGATTGCGGTCACGTCGCCGGGTGCAGCCGCTGCAACGTGCGTGAACATGGCCAGCGAGACGTCGAAGTGGTTATTGGAATGCGAACCCCAGGTGAGTCCCCACGCGTCACACAGCTGGGCGACGCGCACCGAGCCGGCCATCGTCCAGAAGTGCGGATCGGCGAGCGGGATGTCGACGGCGTTGGCCCGGATGGCATGACCCATTTCGCGCCAGTCGGTGGCGATCATGTTGGTCGCCGTGGGCAGCCCGGTGGCCCGTTTGAACTCGGCCATCACCTCGCGGCCGGAGAACGCGCCCTCGGGTCCGACCGGGTCTTCGGCATAGGCCAGAACGTCTTTGAGCCCTCGGCCGATCTCGATCGCCTCGCTCAGCAACCAGCCGCCGTTGGGGTCGAGCGTGACGCGCGCCGACGGGAACCGTTCGGCGAGCGCGCGTACCGCGGCCGCCTCCTCCGCGGGCGCGAGCACGCCGCCCTTGAGCTTGAAATCCTGGAATCCGTAACGCTTCTGGGCTGCCTCCGCCAGCGCGACCACGCCTTCGGGTGTCAACGCCTCCTCGTGCCGGACGCGCATCCAGTCGTCGGCGTCGGTCGCCTCGTCGTCGGCGGACCGGTAGGCGAGGTCGGTCTTGGTGCGATCCGCGACGAAGAACAGATATCCCAGCGCTTGGACCCGATCCCGCTGTTGCCCGTCGCCCAGCAGCGCCGCCACCGGGACATCGAGGAACTGACCGAGCAGATCGAGAAGCGCGGATTCGACGGCCGTGACCGCGTGGACGGTGATGCGGAGGTCGAAGGTCTGCGCACCTCGACCGCCGGAATCGCGGCCCGCGAACGTCTTCCGAATGTCGCCGAGGATGGCGTGGTACGTGCCGACCGAACGGCCCACGATCAGCGAACGCGCATCTTCCAGCGTGGTGCGAATCGCCTCGCCGCCGGGCACCTCACCGACACCGGTCCGACCGTCGGAATCGGTCAGCACGACGAGATTTCGCGTGAAGAACGGCGCGTGCGCACCGCTCAGGTTGAGCAGCATGCTGTCGTGTCCGGCGACCGGGTACACGGCCATGTCGGCGATGCCGGGCGATGTGGAGGTGATGGTCATGAGCTTCCGGATCGTCGAAGGATGAATACGGTCTACCCGTCCGACGCTACGTCCTGGGACGATGCGCGTCTAACACCAATTCCGCATGGATTGATACGGATGCGGCATGCATGCGTCGATGACATGCACCGGGTGTGTGCCGTAGATCGGAGTCACTGGGTGGCACAGATCTACGGCACTAATCGCCTGCGCTTCACCGCCTTCAGACACCGGAGACGTAAACATGGGATGTTAGGCTCTTTCAATGTCCCTGATCACACCGCCACCGCGCACGAGTTCGCTGGTCTACGACCGCATGCGCGAGCTCATCCGGAGCGGCGCCTGGGCGGTCGGGTCGCGGATACCGCCGGAGGGCGATCTCGTCCGCGACTTCGGCGTCGGACGCAACACGATCCGTGAGGCGGTTCGAGCACTCGAACACGCCGGGCTGCTGGTTCCCCGACGCGGCGACGGCACCTATGTGCGCAGCCGCAACCCACTGACCGCAGCCATCGAGCAATGCGCGCCGACCGTCGAACTGTCCGACCTGCTCGCCACACGACGCGCCCTCGAATCGGAAGCAGCAGCCGCCGCGGCTGTTCGTGCCACCACCGACGAGGTCGACGCCATTCGTGCCCATCTCACCGGAGCGCAGCAGGCACTGGATGACGGCGACCTCGACCGCCACGTCGCCGCCGACCTGCGGTTCCACACCGCGATCGTGGCTGCGTCGGGTAATGCGCTGCTGATCGAGTTGTACGACGGCATCGGTGAAGCGATGCGACGCAGCCACCCTTCGCTGGCCGCAGCGACGTCGGCACACGACGACTATCCGGAAGGCCACGCCGCCGTTCTCGATGCGATCGCCGACGGTGACGCGAATGCCGCCCGCGCAGCGGTGTTCCGCTATGTCGACGACGCGTTGGCGGCGATCGAATGACCACCCAGATCACCGCCACGGACGATCGGCAGACACGCGGATTCCTCACCGTCATCACGGCTGTCGGCGTCATGCTGGTGGCGGCCAATCTCCGTCCCGCCGTGGTCACCGTCGCGCCGCTGATCGACGACATTGCTGCCGAACAGCACTTCAGCAGTGCCGCAGCGGGTTTGCTCACCACACTGCCCGTGCTGTTCTTCGGTCTGAGCGCCCCCGTCGCCCCGCGTTTGGCAGCCCGATTCGGTATCGAGCGCACCATCTTCGGCTCGCTGCTACTGCTCGTCGCAGCCATGCTCCTGCGTTTTGTCCCCGACACGACTGCACTGTTCGTCGGCTCCGCCCTCATCGGGGCGGCCATCGGTGTGTGCAACGTGGTGCTGCCCGCGCTGATCAAGCGTGACTTCGCGCACCGCTCCGGATTGATGACCGGCCTGTACTCGATGACGCTGTCGGGTGGAGCGGCGCTGGCTGCCGGACTGACCGTGCCGATCTACGACGGGTTCGACGGAAACTGGCGACTCACCATCACCTCGTGGGTTGTGCTGGCATTCATCGCGATTGCGGTGTGGGTACCTCAGATGAGCCGCATACATCTCGAGACGCCGGCGGGCACCGGTCGCGTATGGCGCGACAAGGTCGCCTGGATGGTCACGGTTTTCATGGGCGCGCAGTCGTTGATCTTCTACACGTTCACCGCGTGGCTGCCGACTTTCCTGATGGACCAAGGCTATTCACGCGCGGACGCCGGCGGGCTCCTCGCACTCGGGCAGGTGGTGGCGCTGACCTGTTCGCTCGTCGTCCCGATCATCGCCGGACGCTTCGCCGATCAGCGCGCACTGACCTTCGCCGTGCTCGTCACGTGCGGCGTGGGGATGGCGGGACTGCTCACCACCGACGCCTGGACCGCGCTCTGGATCATCCTGGTGATGTCGGGACCCGGGTCGTCGATCGGACTTGCGTTGCTGTTCATGGTGTTGCGCAGCAACAACGCAGCGCAGACCGGTCAGGTGTCGGGGATGGCGCAGTTCCTCGGCTACATCTTGGCGGCATTCGGCCCGATCGCCGTCGGCGGCCTGCACGACCTCACCGGATCGTGGACCGTCGCCTTTTCCGTTCTCGCCATAGCCCTTGCCGCACAGATCTTCTCGACGACGGTCGCGGCCCGGGACGTGAAGATGGCCCTACGCCCTTCCGCTCCCTGAACCGAGGTGCGAACCTGCGCGCCGCGTACGGAGGTCGTCGGCGATCCGTCGAGCCCGGAAGTGTTGATCGGTCGCGGCGCAGGGTCGCCGCGATGGATGTGCTGTCCCAGATGACACCGTGGGGCATCGATACGCAGATATCCGCATCTGGGGGCTCAGCGGTGTCATCTGGGACAACGGATCTGGTCTCGATCGCTCCTGCCGGCGGTCGGGCGCTTGCGGGTCGACCGGTGAGAACCTCAGGCGTCATCACCGGCCGCCGTTCTCTGGCCGACGTGCCAGTGCTGTCGAGCGACGCCGGCCCATCGGGCGCACAAAAAGTAGGGGAAGAAACTCTTCCCCTACCCTTGGTGTCCTCCCCGCAAATTATCTAGGGGACGACTCCGAACATCGGGGAAGAAACTTCCTCCCCTAGATTTAGTGGGACGGTCGCGGCCGGGTCCTAGCATTTCCGCAGGTCAGCGGGGCGGTCACCGAACTCTTCGAGTCAGCGAGCGGAGGGACTGCGCTTGGGCAACACCCAACCGGCCCTCGGGAAGTGGCACGTGTAGCCGTTCGGATACCGCACCAGGTAGTCCTGATGCTCCGGCTCGGCCTCCCAGAACGGCCCGACCGGCTCGATCGTCGTCACCGCCGGACCGGGCCACAGGCCCGACGCGTCGACGTCGGCGATGGTGTCACGCGCAACCTTCTCCTGCTCGTCGGTCAGCGGGAAGATCGCCGACCGATAGCTGGATCCGACGTCGTTCCCCTGCCGATCCCGCGTGCTCGGATCGTGGATCTGGAAGAAGAACGCGAGGATGTCGCGATACGACGTCTGCGTCGGGTCGAAGACGATCTCGACAGCCTCGGCGTGCCCCGGATGGTGGCGGTAGGTGGCGTGGTCGTTACGTCCACCCGTGTACCCGACGCGGGTGTCGAGCACGCCGGGCTGACGTCGGATGAGGTCCTCGACGCCCCAGAAGCAGCCGCCCGCGAGGACGGCGGTCGCGGTGTCGGGGCGGCGGGTGATCTGTCCGGTGTCGGTCATGAGTTCTCCTCGGTGTCGGTGGTGTCGAAAAGCTGACGGAAGTCGCCGTATCCTTCGGCGTCGAGTTCGTCGACCGGGATGAAGCGAAGTGCCGCCGAGTTCATGCAGTAGCGCTGCCCGCCCGCGTCGCGTGGCCCGTCGTCGAAGACGTGCCCGAGGTGGCTGTCGGCGCCGGAAGAACGCACCTCGGTGCGACGCATCCAGAGCGTGCGATCGGACTTGGTGGTGACCGCGTCCGCGTCGATCGGTCGGGTGAAACTGGGCCATCCGGTTCCGCTGTCGTGCTTGTCGGTGGACGAGAACAGGGGCTGTCCGGACACGACGTCGACGTAGATGCCGGCGTCATGGTTGTCCCAGTACTCATTGCGGAAGGCTGGTTCGGTGCCGTCCTGTTGCGTGACCCGGTACTGCGCACCGGTGAGACGCCCGACGGCGTCGGCGGTCTTGCGATACTCGGTTGACCTGCTGTTGTGGGAGCTCACGATTCCTCCTGTCAACGCCGCCGGCTGCGGCGTCATCACCATCAACGTCGGGGCTCCCCGATTTGGTCCCGGCCCACTACATCGGTCGATCGACACCGATTTCGGGGCGCACACTGTCCCCATGCCATGGATCCTGACCTCTCACCCGCGACTGCTCATCGCTCTCGTCGGCGGCACCCTCGCCGGCACCACCACCGGGTTTCTCGGAGCCGACGTCAAGTTCGGATTCCTGGTGGCGATCGCCACCACCGGAGCGGTGTTCGTCGTACTCGGGTGGAGTGTGCTCTGGCCGATGAGCGCAACACAAACCCGCCGAATGGCCCGGCGGGAAGACTTTCGCCCACTGGCCGACGAGATCATCATCGCCGTCGCGGCGGTGGCAGCGGTCGGCGGGATCGTCGCATTGTTGATGGAGGGCGGGACCCACGCACAGTGGCTGCCCGCAACGCTCGCTTTCGGGGGAGTCCTGATGGCATGGGCCAGCCTGCACCTCATGTATGCCGCCCGGTACGCCAACCGCTACTACGGACATGAGACCTCGGGCGGCATCGACTTCAATTCCGATGAGCCACCAGCGTTCCGCGACTTCTTCTACTTCAGCTACAACCTGGGCATGACCTACCAGGTCTCCGACACCAGCGTCTCCGACCCGACGATCCGGGCGATGGCGCTGCGGCACTGCCTCATCTCCTACGTCTTCGGCGCGGTCATCCTCGCCACCACCATCAACCTGGTCGCCGGCATCGTCAGCGGCTGAACCGATCTCGGTGTCGGCATGATCGTCTCAGCAGTGCTTCAGCTTGAAACCGATAGCGTCGCAGTCGTGGACACCATCAACGGCTTGCCGGTACATCCCCTGCTCGTGCACGTGGTCGTCGTCCTCGTCCCGCTGACCGCGCTGATGGCGATTGCCGTGGTGGTCTGGCCCGCGGCACGGCCTCGACTCGGAATCCTGGTGCCGCTCATGGCACTCGCGACCCTCATCGCCATACCCTTGACGACGTCCGCGGGCGAGGCGCTGGAGAAGAAGATCCCACACTCCGACGCCGTCGAACATCACGCCGAACTGGGCGAGACGATGATCTACTGGATGGGCCCGCTGTTCGCGCTGACCGTCATCTGGTGGGCGCTGCACAACGAGCGCATCGCGGCGGCGGCGGCGAGCAGGGCGCCCGTCCTGTCCGGGGATGGCGGTCGCTGGATCGGCATCGTCCTCGGCGTCGCCATCGTGGTGGTCGCCATCGGGTCGGTGGTGACGGTGATACTGATCGGCGAGAGCGGGGCACGCGCGGTGTGGGGCCCTCCCACGGATACCGCCCGCTGACTCATGCGCGTGTTGGTGATCGAAGACGATCCGCGTGCCGCCGAAACCCTGCGACGAACCCTCACCGCGGAGGGCTGGACCGTCGACAGCGCAGCCGACGGTGCCGAAGGCCTCGAAAGCGCCAGCATCAGAAGGTACGACGCGATCGTGTGCGACATCATGATGCCCGTTCTCAACGGCTACGAGACCGTGCGTGAGCTGCGCCGCCGAGAGGTGTGGACCCCGGTGCTCATGCTGACCGCCAAGGACGGCGAATACGACCAGGCCGACGCCTTCGATCTCGGTGCCGACGACTATCTGGTGAAGCCGTTCTCCTTCGTCGTGCTGTCCGCACGGTTGCGGGCCCTCGTTCGGCGCGGCGCTCCGCAACGCCCGACGATCCTACGGGCCGGCACCCTGTCCCTGGACCCGGCAAAACGAGAAGTCCGGCGCTCCGATGAACTGATCCGGCTGACCGCTCGCGAGTTCGCCGTTCTCGAGTGCCTGATGCGACACCGAGGCGCTGTGGTGAGCAAGGCAGAGATCCTCGAACAGGTGTGGGACGCGCATTATCGAGGCGACGACAACATCGTCGAGGTCTATGTGGGCTACCTGCGCAAACGGATCGACGCACCGTTCGGCTGCCAGACGATCGAGACCATCCGCGGCGCCGGTTACCGACTGATCGACGACACAACTCACGCGGATTCGTGATCGGCGGGTGGCTTCGGCAGCGACACCATCATCGTGGCGCCACCGCCGTCGGAGTCGGCCACGGTGACGGTGCCTCGGTGGGCCCGGACGATCTCATCCACGATCGACAACCCGAGTCCGGTGCCCCCTGCTCCCGTGCCTCCTTCTCCTGTTCCCCCCGCGGATCGAGAGCGAGTGGGATCAAGGCGGACAAAACGATCGAAGACATGGGACCGGTCCGCATCGGGAATGCCGGGACCGTCGTCGGTCACCGCGACCGTGGCCACCTGCGGGTCGGACGTCATCGTGAGGTCGACGCTGGTGCGCGCGTGCCGGGCCGCGTTGTCGCACAGATTGCGCAGCACACGCGCCAGCTGATTGCGATCACCGAGCAGCCGCGCGGGCACGATGGTCGCGGTGATCGTGAGATCCGTCGTGAGGTCGAGACGTGCGACCTCGTCGTTGACCAGGTCGTCCAGATCCACCTCCTCGATGTCCGGGGTGAGTCCGTGCTCGTCGGCCCGGGCGAGCAGCAACATGTCGTCCACGAGGTCGCGTAGGCGAAACGCCTCCGGTAGCAGCAACGTCGACACGGTGTTGGCGTCGATCGGCTCACCGGTCCGGCGGGACAGCTCGAGCAGGCCGAGGATCGTCACCAGGGGGCTGCGCAGTTCGTGCGACGAGTCACCGACGAAGCGCAGCTGCTGTTCGCGCGCGAAGGCGAGTGCGTCGAGCATCTCGTTCATCGTCGTCGCGAGGGTGGCGATCTCGTCCTCGGTGGAGGGCACGTGGACCCGGCGTGCCTGGCCCGAGCGGGAGATGTCGGCAACCTCCGCACGGATCGATTCCACCGGGCGAAGTGTGCGGCCGACCAACTGGTTGGTGGCGACCACGGCCGCGACCATGATGATCGGGAACACCACGCTGAGCACCGCGAACACCGTCCACACCGTCGCGTGGATCGGCCCCTCGGCGGCACCCGCCACGATGGTCAGAGTCCTACCGTCGGGCGTCGCGACCCCTTGAACGGTGACGCGATACTCGGTTGGGCTGCCCGGGAACGCCGCGTCGACCTCGGTGCGGCGCTCGCCCGCCGTCAGTGGCGCGACGAGAGCCTCCTCATGGCGGTCGCCCGAGCTCGCCGCGACGACGGCCCCGGTCGAGTCGATGACCTGCACTACGTCGATGCTCTCGGTGTGTGACATCAGGGCCGGTTCGATGCCGGCCGCAGCCGACACCGCCTCGGCAACCTCGGCGACCCGCGTGGACGTCGCCGCATCGGCCGAGGAGGTCAACGCGCGGTACAGGACCAGTAGCACCACCGCCCCGGCGATCGCCAGAGCAACAGTCAGCAGGCCCGCACCCACAATGGTCAGCCGCGTACGCACACTCGTGCCGTGCCAGCGCGGCGAACCGACACCCATCCGGCGCCGACGCGTATGCCGGCAGCGGGAATCGCCCATGCCACGAATGTACGGCGCCCGGCGTCGACGCCCATACGTGTTCTTCAGCGGGGATTCAGCTCGACACAGCCCTGCCACAGCCGCACCGGTCCACGCTGTCGCCATGAAGCACGTTCCGTATGCGACGGCGGCCGCCCTGCTGGCGGTGATCGCACTCTTCGGGCTTGCCCTGGGCACCGGCCACAACCCAC
This sequence comes from Gordonia sp. NPDC003422, assembly GCF_053588675.1. Taxonomy (NCBI): domain Bacteria; kingdom Bacillati; phylum Actinomycetota; class Actinomycetes; order Mycobacteriales; family Gordoniaceae; genus Gordonia; species Gordonia sp. NPDC003422. The sequence goes on along the minus strand of NZ_JBSFQL010000018.1, from coordinate 113,461 downwards.
TCGGGCAGATCGACGAATCTGCGTTGCGCACCATGGTCGCGCACCGCCACGCCGCGCTCGATTCCGTCGTGGTCACCACAACCGCCCTGTTCGGGCCCGTATGGATCGCTGCGATGACGTTCGCCACGGCGGGTGTCGCCTACGTCGTCGACCGTTCGGTGCAGCGCCCGCTGATCGTCCTGTGCACGGTTGGTGCCGCCGGCGCGGTGTGCGAACTGTTGAAACTCGCGGTCGCGCGTGCACGCCCCCCGGCCGTCCTGCAGATCTCGACCGTGGAGACCACCGGCTCCTATCCCTCGGGACATGTCGCGGGAACCGCGGCGCTGCTGCTGGTGATCGCCGTCCTCACCACCAGGTCGCGGCGCGCGCGTGCCCTGACCATCACGGCCGCCCTGGTGGTGACCGCGTTGGTCGCCGCCACTCGCCTGTACATGGCAGTCCACTGGCTCACCGACGTCGGTGCGGCCGTCGCGCTGGGAGCCGCAGCGGTCCTGGTGGTCCCACCTCTGGTCCGGGCCGGGGTCGCCGATACCACCGAGCGCGCCAGAGTCACACCGCCCAGGACCGAAGCAGATGCCGTCCGACATCGGCATCGAGCATCAGCGCCGCACGAAATCCGATGAGCAGGTCGACGGAGAGGTCCGGTTCTTCGACCAGGAGGGGAACCGCCATGTCGTGCATCGCGATCTGCTCGTGCACGGCGTCGGCCTCTACGTGCTCGTCGAAGAAGCGGGTCGCACCGTCGCCGTAGCCGAGTCGGCTCAGCCCCTGTGAGTACTTCTTGTTGGGTATCGACGAGGTGCACTCAAGCGCGAGGAGATGACCGACGACCGCCGCCCGCCATTGCCGACGGGAGGCGAAGAGTGTCAACGCGTTCGACCACGCCAAGGTGACCGCGGGCAGGTCCGCGGCATATGCCGCGTATTCGGCGGACAGCCCGAGCGCCCGCAAGGTGCCGGCGAAGAGTGTCGAGTGCATCCGCTCGACGCGGCCCGCGCCGTACTCGTCGCTCTGGATCTCCACGAGCCCGGCTTTGGCGCGACCGGTCAACCGCGGAATCGCCGTCGTGTGCGGATCGGCCTCGCGCAGGTGATAGATCGAACGATGCCGAAGGAAGTCACGATACTGTTCGACGGTCCCGTCGACGGCGAGGTGACCGGCGAGCGAAGGCGCGTCGAGCGAGTCGAGTTCGGCTCGCACCCGGTCCGGCAACCCGGCTGCCGAGCACCCAGCGACCGGCCCCACGCGATCCCGAATTGCCTCGGCAAGCGCGTCACCCATCGATCGGCGCAGCGTCGCGACCGCAGGATGCTCGTTCCACCGGTCGTCAACCCCACAGACGCCGTGACCGTCGAGTTCGGCCAGGACAAACCAGGCGCGCTGCATGTCGAGGTCGTCGAGCAGGTCGACCCCCGCCGACCTCGGGACCACCCGCTCGACCGGCGGGCCCGGTGTCTGGTCACACGGGTCGCCGGACAACAGTTCCACCACAATCGAACTCAGCTCACCACAGGGTTCGGGCATCGGGCAGCGAGCCGAATGCGTTGCCGAGCGGCTCATCATCACGTCGATCCTCTCGCTCGCCCCGGCGCGTCGCGGACGGGGTGGTCGCGCCGGCGGCATCCGACGAGCACCATGGAGGAATGGACACGCCTGACGCTCACCCGCCACCGACAGGCCGACGCACCCCGGCGCACATCACCGTGACCCCCGGCGGTCCCCTGGTGGTGCGCGGCGACGTCGAGATCGTGGACATCAACGGGAACCCGATACCGCGCCACCGTTCGACCTTCGCCTTGTGCCGCTGCGGACGGTCGGCGATCCAACCCTTCTGCGACGGCAGCCATCGGTTGGGCCGGTCGCCCATCAACGGCGAGTGAACTCGGCCGTGTGTGTGTCGTCGCTGTCATGACGCCTCCAGACCGCCGAGCACTGCCCGCAGGAGGCTCTCGGCTCTATCGTCGCCGAACACTTCTCGGCATCCGGTCACCCGCACGCCGAGTTCCCCGGTGGGATGCGGCTCGCCCTGGATCTGAAGCATCCAGCGGGTGTACGACGGCCCGAACACATACGCCCTGCCCGCGGGCATGGTGGCCGCAATCGGCGGGGACCAGCCGACGAGAACCGGTACGGGAAAGAGGCTTTCGGCCACGGCGGGGTGGCCGATGAGATCGAGAACGGTTTCGGCCGGCAGGGTCGCGGCGGCACGATACTCACGCGCCATCTCCGCGGCCCGCCGGGGCGCGATGTCCGCGTCGAGCGGTAGCAGCGCGCTGAGCACGTAGTTGCCGACGACGCCCTCGTCGTCAGCGGGTCGAATCGAGTGCGGGGTTGCCGAGATCACCCGCCGGTCGCCGGTGGTGTCCGCGAGAGCCGTCGCGACGACCGTGCGGAAGGCCTCGAACGGGGTCATCCCCAGCCGCGCGGCGCGGGATTGGAAGCGACGGAACGTCTGCGCGGTGACCAGCGCCGAGCGGCGCACCGCACGGCCCGGTGCGACGGTCGTGGGCGAGATTCCGGCCAGGGTCCACGACGAGTCCGGCTCGCGACCCAGGTGATCGATCCAGAAGCGGTGGTCTCGAGCATCGTGGCGACTCTCGCCCGGTGATCGCGTGGGCGCCGGGGTCAGCGGTTGGCCGCGCGACAGCGCGGCCGCGTCGGATGCGAGGATCGCGAGCGAATGACCATCGACCGCAACGTGGTGTACGACAACGACGACCGCCCGGACCGTATCGTCGTCGGTGACAACAGCAACGCCGACCGGCGGCGACTTCCGCACGTCGAGGCGCGCCGCCAGCCGATCGGCGAGCGATCCCAGCGCGTTGCGGTCGGGAGCGATCGCGTGGACAGATATCACCGATTCCTCCGGCCTAGCCTGTCCCACAAGCTGGATCGCCCCTCCCGGTACGTCCGGATAGGTGGATCGCAAGGCGGGGTGCCGATCGAGGAGCGTGCCGACCATCGCGCGCACATCCCCGACCGACGGGGCGCTACCAGGTTCGGGAACCCACGCGAAGCGCATCAGTTGCGCTCCCGGATCGCCGGGCGTGCGCGAAACCGTCAGCTCCGCGGGCGCGAGCCTGCGTGCTGCGTCATCGTTGCCTGTCGCTGGGAGCGCCGGCGGGATGTCCAGGTTGTCGCTCATCGTCATCGAAGCCGCGATGTCGGCCGGCGACGTTGCGGCGAGCACGTCGCCAGGTCCGATCTCCGGATGCCCGGCCGCGGCGAACAGATGTGCCGCGCGCACGACCGCGAGCGAATCTCCACCGTTTTCCACGAAGCTCGCGTCCGGATCGATGGTCACGTTGCCCAGCACCTCGCCGAGCACTCGGAGCACCAGTGCCTCAGCGGGTCCCGTCGGCCCGCGCACCTGTCCCGGACCCGGCAGGGCATGGGATTTGAGCGCACGCACGTCCAGCTTGTCGTTGGCGGTGCGCGGCAGCTCGTCCAGAAACACGATCGCCGACGGGATCATGTACGTGGGCAGGCGGATCGCGAGCTGTCTGCGCAATTCGGCAGCGGATGCCACAGAACCCTCATCGAGCACAACAAAGGACACGAGTCCTGTTCGCCCACCGAAGGTCTCGCGCAGCAGTGTCGCCGACGTCCGGACTCCTGCAGCGTCGCCGAGTGCGGCATCGACCTCGCCGAGTTCGATGCGCAGTCCGCGGAGTTTGACCTGCTGATCGCGCCTGCCGAGGATACGCACCTCACCGTCGGGGGTCCACGTCGCGAGGTCACCGGTGCGATACATCCGCGCGTCGTCGGCGAAGGTGCAGTCGCCGAAGACCTCGGCGGTGAGGTCGGGTGCGTCGAGATAGCCGTCGGCGACTTGTGGCCCGGCACAGTACAAGATGCCGAGTGCGCCCGGCGGCTGGGCACGACCGTGCCGATCGAGGATGGCCTCGGTGACACCGATCATCGGTGGACCGACGGTCAGCGGGCGTCCGGGGCGGAGCGGCCCGGAGAAGTTGATGCTGCATCGTGTCTCGGTGGGGCCGTACGCGGTTCGCAATGGCACGCGGTTTCCCCAGTGGGCGACGAGTCGCGGACCGACCGGCTCGCCACCGAGCACCACCTGCCGCAACCGGTCCGCGAGGTCGATCGGGAGGGTGTCGAGCACCGACGGGGTCACGATGATGTGGGTCACGCGATGCGCCTCGATCACCTCGGCAAGCCGATCTCCGCTGTGCGCCGCCACCGGTGCGACGACGAGCGCCGCGCCGGTGGCGACGGCAGAGAGCAACTCGACGATCCCGGTGTCGAAGGTCGGCGACGACGCGTGCAGCATGCGGGCATCCGCGTCGAGGGCGTAGGACTCGCGGATCTCGGCGACGAGCGCCGGGATCCCCCGGTGCGGCATGTCGACACCTTTGGGGTGACCGGTCGAACCGGAGGTGAACAAGATGTACGCGCGGTCATCGGGGCCGCGGGACAACCCGGGTGGCCACCAATCATCTTGCTGCCCGGGCAGATCGGTTGGACGCCCCGCAGCGGTGGGCCCCGTCTCGACCCACCGCACGACCGGCGGCCCCGGCTTGCCCGGCGCGCAGAGCCCCACCTTGGCATTCGTGCGCTCGATGATCTCGACCGTCCGCCCTTCCGGCGAGAACTGGTCGCCGACCGGCACCCAGACGGCACCCGCACGCATCACCGACCAGAACGCGACGACCGATGCCGCCGACCGTTCGATGCAGACCGCGACGGGGTCGCCTGGAGTCACCCCGGCGTCGGTCAGCATGCGCGCGCCCCGATCGGCCCACCGGACCAACTCGGCGCGGGAAAGCGACAATTCTCCGTCGATGACTGCCTCGGCGTCCGGATCGGTGGCTCGGTAGTCATCCAGAAGTGCTGCGGTAGTGGAGAATCGGGGTGCCGGTGGACCGGATCGACATCGGAAGCGTTCTGTTTCGCCGGACAGGAACACCGCGCCGTCGGGAACGGGCTTCCCGTTGTCGAGTTCGTCGAGGGTGGCGTCGAGATACCGCTGGAATCGTGTGGCCCAACGCGTCAGCTCTTCCGTGTGGACACTGCTCGCGGGTGCCTCCCAGGTGATCGCCCCGCGGCCGTCGTCGTCGTCGGGGTGCAGCGTCACGGCCAGATCGGTGACCGGTCCGGTCCGAAGCACTTCGACATGCCAATGCACTCCGTCGACGGTCGGGAGCGACACGGTGGGCAGCAGGTTGACGACTGCTCCGAAATCGGTGAGATCGTCACGCGTGTTCAGCATCTCCTCCCGGCGGTACAGCTGGTGGCGCAGGGCACCGACGACCGCGGTCTCCAATTGCTCGAGGGCACCCGCCGCGGTGGCGTCGCCGATACCCTCGAGGGTCAACGGCACCACGTTGGACAGCGGCTGCACCGCGTCGCGCCGCAACCTGGACGTACGGGCCGCTACGGGTAACGCCAAACCCACATCGGGGGTGTCGAGCATGCGAGCACAGAATGTGGCGATCGCGCTCAACGCCTCTGTGGACGATGAGCGCCGAATTCCGCACAGCGGTCTCGTGATCCGGGTGATGTCCGAGGTCGGTTCGGGCGAGCCACCCGTCATCAGGGACGGCTCGTGACGGTCGAGCATCTCTTCCCAGTACACCGCGTCGGTCCGGTGCCGCGGCGAGTCGAGATACGCCTGCTCGGCCGACACGAGGTCGGCATCGCTCGTGACGACGAGATCCGCCGGCAGCGCACCCGCCCGGTAGACGTCCCCGATGTGCCGCATCACCCGCAGCGCACCGGCCCCGTCGGTCAGCACGTGGTGCACACGCACGATCCACCGGTGCCGGTCCGGTCCGAGTCTGTGCAATTCGCTGCGCCACAGCGGGGCGTCCAGATCGGATCCGGCGGGCGACGAGATGAAGGCAGCCGCGCGCCGGTCGCTGTCCAGGCGCGGATCGGGATTCGCGGACAGGTCGACGAGATCCACCGCGGCACAACCCGTCCGGCCCGGTCGGAACGGATCGAGGCACGAGGGATCGGCCGGGGAACACGCTGCCGGGATGTGGATGTCGCGCCAGCCGACGTGGTCGAGGACATCGCCGGCCGCGTCGATCAGGCGCGAAACATCAAGGGGCCCAGCCATGGTCACGCCAAACGCGATCACGTAAGCTACGTCGGGCCGCAACAGCTGGGCCAGCCACAGAGCCCGCCGTGCGAGAGTCATCGGCAGACGGTCCCAGCCACGGCCCACGGTACGTTCTGATCGCCCCACACCATGTCAGACGGTATCGGCCGCCAGTTGAATCCCCGCTGAAAAACCTGGTCAGCGCCCAAAAGCCCGAGCAAACATCGGCCACGACCGGTGCATCTGATCCTGCCAGTAGCCCCACGAGTGGGTTCCGGTGGCGGGCAGTCGCACGGTGGCGGGTATGTGCAGGGCCGACAGTCGTCGAGCCAAGTTGACGGTGCAGTAGCGCGCCGCCGCCTCGTCGAGCCCGCCGATGGTCACCTGTTCGGCGAGTCGACCGGCATTGCCGGCGATGGTGCGGTCACCGAGGTTGTCGTGCGCGCCGGGCAACCCGGTGGCGGCGCTGATCCACAGCGCAGGAGTGCGGCGGGCGAGCTTGTACGCGTTGATCACCGGGTCCTGTGCCACCCACTGGGGATCTCCCGGCGGGCCGTACAGATTGCTCGCGTCGGCACCACCGGGCACGAAGGCGACGGTGCGCAGGATCAGCTGCCCCTGCGGCGACGCGGTCTCCGCGCACCCCGAGTAGGCGCCCACCGCGCGGTAGAAGCCGGGGTGATTCTCGGCGAGCCGGATGACGGACTGACCCGACATCGAGATCCCGGCGATGCCACGGGGTCCCGAGTTGCCATGTGCCCGCGCGAAGGCAGCCGGGAGTTCGCCGGTCAGAAAGGTTTCCCAGCGCAGCGGACGCGACGTGCGCACACCGAAGCGGAAGTTCGCGGCCGGGTCGACATGCCGCCAGTTCGCGTAGTAGCTCGCCGCACCGCCCACCGGGGTGAGCGTCCAGACATTCTTACCGGCGTAGAACGCGTTGGCGTCGGTCGCATGCGTCCAGTCGTCGTTGTCCTCGCCACCCGTCGACCCGCTGAGCAGGTACATCACCGGAGTCGACGGGCCGGGCCGGGCCGGACGCCCGATCAGCACGGGCACCTGCGTCTGCATCGACGCCGACCACACGGACGCGAGAACGATGCGGCCTCCGATCGGTGTCTCACGGTAAGGGACACCCGCGGTGGCGTGGGCATATCGGATGCCGTGCAGGGTGTCTGCGCCGGCTTGTGCGCCACTGTCAGCGAGTACCGACCCGGCGACGACCACCAGCGCCGCACAGAGTGCGGTGATCAAACGATTTCCTGAGCGATGTCGAGAGTTCACGACGGCCTTCCGGTTCGGCACGCGCCCCATGTCCCCCGCCGGGCTCTGCCATAGTAAGCACACGAATCGTCCGCGGCGAAAGGCATTGTGGCCGCATGCCAGGAGGTGACATGACGACGTCCGGCGGATCGACGGGACACCGAACGCCGAGAGTCGCGGTGCTCGTACTGGCATTCACCCAGTTCGTCATCATCGTCGACGAGACCGTCGTGTCGCTGCTCGGCCCCGCCGTGGCCGACGAGCTCGGGCTCGGCGGCGAAGCCCGGCACGTCCTCGTGACACCCTTCGCCGCGGCGTTCGTCTGCACGCTCCCACTGGCCGGTGTGTTGCTGCGGTGGGCGGACCCTCGTATCGTCGTGGCACCCGCGACACTCGCGTTCGCAGTCACAGCGGGATCGGCCGCTCGCGCACAAACCCTCACCGATCTCGTCGCCTCCCGCGCAGCCCAGGGGGTGGCGGGTGCCGTCGTCACCACCGGCGTACTCGCGTCGCTCCACCTCGTGACACGCGGGTATCGGCGCAGAGTTCGCGCGTTCGCGGTCTTCTCGCTGATCTCCGGCTCGGGTTCTGTCACAGCGCTTCTCGTGGTCGCCCCGTTGGCGACCCACTCGTGGCGCTGGTGCTATTGGGCCATCGCCGCCGCCGCACTCGTCTGCGCGGGCGGGTGGGTGATGGCCGCGCGACGCACGGTTCGGAGCGAGCCCGAACAACATGTGGAACCTCATCGAGACCACGTCGATCCGCTGACCGCCTGGACGTTCTCCGCGACCGTCGGCGGCAATGCGGTGTTGGCGGCCACGGTGATCACGGCGAGTTTCGTACTGCAGCAGGATTTCGGTTGGACGCCGACCAGCGCGGGTCTCGGCTTCCTTCCGCTCAACGGCGCGGCAGCACTGGGTGCGGCCGTGGTCGGCGCCGTGAGCCCGGCTCGGGCAGTCGGCCGTCTACTGGCGGTGGGGACCGTACTCCTTGCCGCGGGCTGTGTCCTGTTCGCGGTCGTCACACTGACGCCTATTACGTTGCTGGCCATCACGATTCCGGTTGGTCTCGGCATCGGCGTAGTCTTCCCGCTCGCCAATCACGCAACGCTGGCGACGGCAACCGAACGATCCGTCGCCCGCGCCGCCGCGCTCGGGACGGCGCAGCAGGCGGGGCTCGCGGGCGGTGCACTCATTGCGGCCACCCGTTCGGCCGTCGTGTTCGCCGCCATGGGAGCCGTGCTGGTGGCCGCTCTGGCGCTGGCCGCTCTGTCGTCGACCGCGACTCCGCCACGCGACGGGCAGTGACGGTCTCCTCAGGCGACTCCCACCAACTCGGCAGAGCGCTGCCACAGACCATCGATCAGGGATTCGTTGCGGGCCTGCGGATTCTGCAGCCCGTTGGCCTTGTGCCGACTGAAGTACACCCCGTTGATCGTCGGGTCGGCGCCACGCTGTGCGAGTTCGATCAGCGGTGCCGCGCCCTGGTCGGGAGTGATCGTCACGAATCGCGTCAGCGGTGAACGATAGGCGAGGCCGATGAACTTCGAGTCGCGGCCGAAGCTGGTCGCTGCGGGGCCGGGATGTACTGCTGCCGAATAGATCTTGTCGTCGGACCACCGCTCGGCGATGCCACGGGTGAACAGGATGTTCATCAGCTTCGCCGTGCCGTAGGCACGCAACCCGAAGGCACGTCGCTTCTCGAAGTCGAGGTCGTCGAGGTCGATGCTGCCGGCGAGATTGCCGACACTGGAGGTGTTGAGCACCAACGACGACCCCGCAGCGGCCAGCCGCTCGCGGAGCAAGTTCGTCAGCAGAAACGGTGCCAGGTGGTCGATCTGGAAGTTGGGCTCGTGCCCGTCGGCGGTGCGGTCCTTGGGGTCGAACGTGCCGCCGGCGTTGTTCATCAGCACGTCGATCGAGTCGACGGCCGACGCGATGCTGTCGGCCAACTCACGCACCTGCGCAAGTTCGGAGAAGTCCGCGGTGAACGATCGCGCGCCGGTCTCCGATGCGATCGGCGCCAGCTTGTTCGCGGACCGACCGACGAGGATCAGGTCGGTTCCGGGTCCGGCGAGCTTGCGCGCCGCGACCGCCCCGATTCCGTCGCTCGCACCGGTGAGGACGATGGTTCTGGTGGTTTCGGGCACGCGGTCTCCTGGTCCGTTCGTCGTTGACTTCCCCTCCGCCACGCTACGCCGTCAACCCTGCGCAGTAGCCGGGTCGCCGAGAAAATCGAGGATTGCCGCATTGACCTGGGGTGCGGCCTCGATCGGGATGAGATGCGATCCGGGGATCACGCACAACCGCGCGTCGGGGATCGCCGCCGCGACCTCACGGCCGTGGTCGAGGGTGACCTCGTCCTTGTCGCCCTGCATCACCAGCGTCGGGCAGGCGATCGCCGAGAGCTCGCCGAGGTCGATCTCCGGCTCGGCGGTGATCATCGCCATGGTCTTGTCGAAAACGACCTCGAAATGGTCTGCGCCGTCGGGTGATTCATCGGCGTACTCGGCCTTGAAGAAGGCCAGCAGATCGGGATCGCCGGATTGCAGGGCATCCAGGATTCCCCCAGGCGCACGGCCCGCGCTGTTGTAGTACTGACCGACGAGCACCAGGCCGCGCACCAGGTCGGGACGCGCCAGGGCGACGAGCGCTCCCACCACGGCCCCATCGCTCCAACCAACGATCTGCGCCGGACCACCGACCACCTCGTCGAGATAGGCGATGGTCTCGGTGGCCATGTCGGCATAGTGGAACTCTTCGGTCACGTCGGGGCTGTGTCCGTGGCCGTGGCGCTCCGGACAGAACACCTGCCACCCCGCGTCGACCAGCGCGGGAACCTGCGCTCCCCACGACGACGCACCGGAGAACGCGCCGTGCAGCAAGACGACCGGCGGCCCTTCTCCGTGGACCTCATGCCAGACGCGCGTGTCGGGTTCGGGATGGGAAATGGTCGTGTACTCCGCGACGGTCGCACTCATCGGCCCAGCGTATGCGTCGCAGCCCCGCCAGTTCGAGGCGATTGTGAATATTCACAATCCACGATCGATTTTCGGTGCACGACCACGGTGTCGAGGGCTCCAGATGGGGTCATTCTGACAACACACTTCGATTCCAGCCCGATTCAGGAGGTACCCACCATGGCATTGGAGGCCACCGGCACCGTAGCCGATACTTCGACCGCGCGATGGCGCGACAGGAAGCGCTATCTCTGGCTCATCGGCCTGATCGTGCCGTCATTCGCGTTCATGGCCATCGGGGGATACGAACTGACCGGATGGAGCGTGTTCCTCTGGGTCGGCCCGATCATGGTGCTCGTCATCGTCCCGACCATCGACTTCCTCACCGGCTTCGATCCCACCAACCCACCCGATGACGTGATCGAGGAACTCGAGAACGACAAGTACTACCGCTACATCACCTTCGCGTTCCTGCCGATCCAGTACGCCGGCTTCATCGTGTCGATGTACCTCATCGCCACCCAGGGGTGGCCCGTCATCGACAAGGTCGGGCTGGCAATGACTCTCGGCTTCATCGGCGGTATCGGTATCAACACCGCGCACGAACTCGGCCACAAGAAGGAGAGCCACGAGCGCTGGTTGTCGAAGATCGCTCTGGCCCAGAGCTTCTACGGCCACTTCTACATCGAGCACAATCGTGGCCACCACGTCCGGGTGGCCACCCCGGAGGATCCGGCGTCGTCGCGGCTCGGCGAGAACCTGTACCGCTTCTGGCTCCGTACCGTCACCGGATCGCTGCGCAGCGCGTGGGAGATCGAGGCAAAGCGGTACCGACGCAAAGGAACCCATCCTTTTCACATCGGCAACGACGTGCTCAACGCGTGGTTGATGACCCTGGTGCTCTGGGGTGCGCTGATCGCCTGGCTGGGCGTCGGCATCCTTCCCTACATCCTCTTGCAGGCAGTGGCCGGCTTCTCGCTGCTGGAGATCGTGAACTACCTCGAGCACTACGGAATGCTCCGGCAGCGCACCGACAGTGGACGCTACGAGCGTGTGTTGCCGATGCACTCATGGAACTCGAACAACATCGCCACCAACGTGCTCCTCTACCACCTGCAACGCCACAGTGACCATCACGCCAACCCGACGCGCCGCTATCAGACGTTGCGCGATTACAAGGAGTCGCCAACGCTGCCGACCGGCTATGCGGGGATGATCGTGCTCGCACTGTTCCCGCCGCTCTGGCGACGGGTGATGGACAAGCGCGTCGCAGCGCACTTCGACGGCGACGTCCGGCTCGCGAATGTCGCACCGGGCAAGCTCGACCGTCTTCTCCGGCAATTCCCCACCCCGACAACCGAAACCGTGTTCGACATCGTCGACTCGACCCGCAACACGTTCGACGACGGCGTGCGCGCGGCCAGCTGCCCTGGCTGCGACTATGTGTACGACGTCGCGTCCGGCAACGAACTCGAAGGCTTCGCAGCCGGGACCGAGTGGCGCGACATCCCGGACGACTGGTGCTGCCCGGACTGCGGGGTTCGGGAAAAGGTCGACTTCGTCCCGATGACGTATGCGGACGAGGAGGCTCACCTGAGGAAGGCGTCGAAGTAGTCCAGCGCGAGAAGAAGATCGCCTGCTCGTTCGGTCAGTGGCCGTCCGAGCAGGCGTTCGGCTTGCTGAGTCCGGTAGCGCACGGTGTTCTTGTGCACTCCAAGATCTTTCGCCACGAGATCGGCGGTCTTGGACGACGTCAACACCTCCCTGATGGTCTCATGCAGGTGTTCGTTGCCGGATTCCGCGAGCTCGCCGAGGACTGATCGCGAGAATCGTTCGGCGGCAGGGTGATCGAGTGCCAACATGGTGAGCGCCGCAACATCGGAGTATCGGGTGACGCCCTCATCGCGGTGCGGCGCAAGTGCGACGCGCTGGGCCGTCCGGGCGTCACGGTGCGCCCAGATGAATCCGTCGTAGCCCAGAGCCGGACCCCCCACGGTGACCCGCATGACGCGCGGATCGATGAGTCCCTCGTCGAGCGGTGGTTGAGCGTCACCGCGGATCGTGAACCAGGCCCACAGCTCCCGCCCGCCCGGACGCACGACGACCGTGCGGGCGCCCCGCCGTCCGGCTGCCAGTGCGGTCACCGCCGGCTCGAGCCGCTCGATAGAGTCGGCGTCCACCGCATGGGCGATGACCGCCACGTGAGCGACACCGTTGACGGGGTGTCCCCCGAGTTCCGCGGAGAGTTCGGCGGGTCCCACGCTGCGGCCCGCCAGGACTTCGGCGACCAGTTCATATCGGCGGGCGTCGCCACGACGTCGAATCCGCTCCACCTCGTCGGAGAACACCGCCACCGACAACTCGACCGACGATCCGAACCACCTCGTCGCCTTGCTCCAGAACCACACCAGTAGGGCTTCGTGATCGAGTTCCGCCGGGGCACCGCGAACCACCTCGACGGCGAAATCCCACGCCGCCTCCTGTGCGGCCTGGTAGATCTTCAGCAACACCGGGAGTCCGAGGTGACCTCGCGCGACCCGCACCGCCAGGGTGTGCGCGGCCGGCACGAGATCATCGGTTCCGGCCGCGCTGACGGTGATTCCGCCGAGGAAGGCCAACCAGTGCTCCGCAATGGCCTGACGCACCACATCGTGCAGGTCTTCCGGAAGATCGACGCCGGCGAAGATGACGTCGGCGGTACGGGTGACCCACTCCTCGACCGCTGCGGGGTCACGCTGCGTCGCTTCGAACTCTTCAAGCCATCCACCCAGTTCCGACATGGTGGAAGCCTTGCACAACAGCTTGTGATTTTTCACAAGAACCAGCGGGCCGATTCGCGCGAAAGGCCAGTGAAACCCTCTCTCAGGCCAGTCAGAATGACAGTCACACACAGTTCACAGCCCAATTCGGAGGAGAGCACCATGAGCACCGTCCACGTCGATCGACCGGCCTGCGAGGGCATCGGTATGTGCGAAACGCAGGCCCACGAGTACTTCCAGATCGGCGACGACGGTCTCGTCGACCTGGTGACGCCGGAGGTCCCCGACGGCGATCGCGACTACGTCCGGGCCGCCGTCGACTCGTGCCCGATGTCGGCGCTGCGGATCGTCGACTGATGCGCCGACTGGCCATCGTCGGCGCTTCACTGGCCGGTGTTCGCGCAGCGGAGGGTGCACGCGCACACGGATGGACCGGCGAGATCGTCATGATCGGCGACGAGGTCCACGCACCATACGACCGTCCGCCGCTGTCCAAGGCCGTCCTGAACTCCGACGACCTGCCCGAGCCGCAGCGACTTCGCAGCACGCAGACCTGGGATGCCCTGGGCATCGATCTGCGGACCGGTTGTGCGGCAACCGGAATCGGCATCGGCGATAGAGTCCTCCGAACCGACCACGGAGACGTCGACTACGACGCGCTCGTCATCGCGACCGGATCGACTCCCCGAGTACTCCGCGATCCGACCTCCGGACTCGACGTCGGCACCTTGGACAATGCCCGTCACCTCCGCACCTACGACGACGCGATCCGAGTGCGCACCACACTGGACTCCGTTCGGCAGTTGGTGGTGTTCGGGGCGGGATTCATCGGCGCCGAGATCGCCTCGGCAGCGGTGTCCCGCGGTACGGACGTGACGATCGTGAATGCCTCGCACCGCCCACTCGCGCGGTGCACTGGTCCACTGGCGGCCGCTGCGCTCGTCGAATTGCACCGCAGTGCCGGTGTCCGCACGGTTCTCGGTACCGAGATCACGCAGATGGATATGCAGGACAACGTCATTCGTTCCGTCTCGCTGACCTCCGGTGAACGGTTGGAGACCGATGCCGTCATCGTCGCCGTCGGGTCCACCCCCACCACCGACTGGCTCGGTGGCGCCGAGATCGACCTGGACCCGGCCGGGCGGGGCGTGCGATGCGGCCGCGACATGTCCACGTCGGCATCGGGCGTCTTCGCGGCGGGCGACGTCGCGTCTCTGGCCGGCCACCCCGCCGGACACTGGACGACCGCCGTCGACACCGGTTACATCGCTGGGGCCAATGCCGCTGGGGCACAGGAGATCTACTCCGGTGTTCCGTTCGCATGGTCCACCTGGTACGGCCACCGCATCCAGATGGTCGGACGGACCGGTTCGACGGCCGAGGACTCGATCGAGGAGATCGCCGTCGACGACGGGTACTTCGAGTACCGGGACGGGTCCGAAGTTGTCGGTGCAGTCGGAATCGACAGTCCAGGCCAGATCGCGCGACTGCGTCGTCACCTCGCCACACAGGTGAGGACCAAGGTCCCGACTTTCGGATGACATCCAAACACGGTGCAATTCAACATCTTTGAGGATAATCGGGCATTCATCTGATCTGCGTCGTCCGGTCGCCTCGCGTAAAATGGACAACATGGCCAAATTGAGCACCGAGATTCCCGCACTACGGGCCACGCACTGGCGACAGCGTCTGGCTCCCCACCTCGTCGACGGCGAACGCATCGTCGCGCTGGCTTCGGCCCGTCGCCTGCGGCCCACGACCGAGGGTGTCGCGATCACCAACGCGCGTGTCCTGGGCTTCAACACCGCCGCCGAACCCGGCGAGGATGTGATCGCCGTGTCAGTGTGCGCCGATGAGATCGAAGGGTACGACCTCACCTCCGATCGGCTGGTGCCGACCCTGACGGTCCACACGCCGCACGGTCCCGAGGTGTTCGGCACGTTCGAGAAGACAGAGGCGAAGTTCCTCGCCTATTTCCTCGACACCCTCCGCGACAACGGCATCGATCCCGCGGCAGCCGCCGGAATCGACGGACTACGGCGCGCGGCAGAACTCGCCCGACAGGCCGAGTCGCAGCGCCTCGTCGACCGGCAGCATGTCGCCGTCTTCGGCGAGCCGGTCACCGATGCCCAATGGACCGCGATCGAAGCCCACGCACCGGGCGACGAGCATCCGTGGCTGCTGCTCAACTGTGGCCGGTCCGGCCAGTTGGCAGCGTACGACGACCGTGTCGTCGTACTGAAGAAGGACCGCAACATCTCGTCGTCGGACGTTCAGGTCGGCGAGTTCCCGCTCGGCGAGATCACCGGCATCGACTACCGGTGCGGCGCTCTCACCGGTCTGCTCCAGGTACATACCGCCGAGGATGCCGAGCCGGAGCACGATGGGTTCTGGCCGGCAGCGCGCTACGCACCAGACCACAACCCGTGGACCCGCACCGACACGCTGCCGCTGCCCAAGCCCTACTACCAGGGCGCAAAGGCACAGCTCGACGAACTGCGCGGGCTGATCCGGGACGCGCGCTCGCAGGAACCGTCCCGGTCCTGACGCTCGATCAGCGCGACATTCCGTAGATGCGTTCGACGCGGATCCGCAGCAATTGCCGCTGGTCGCGGACCATCGCCTGCCGGTAGTCGTCCCAGTCGGGATGCTCGCCGCTGAGCGATCGATAGAGGTCTACGAGGGCGTCGACCGTGGCGTCGTGCGGGTCGGCCGCAGCCGGCGTGAGTTCACCGAGTCCCTCGGCAACCGCGTAGCCGGCGAAGAATCCGTCGCCGAGAACGTGCAGGCTGACACGTGGATCGCGTTCGACGTTGCGGGATTTTGCGCGTGTCGCGGTCACCGACACCAGCGCCGACGCCGACTCGTCATCCCAGGAGTGAATGACGTTCGACGACTGCGGACGACCGTCGCGTCGAAGCGTGATCAAGATGGATTCGCGGTGGTCGGCGACGATGCGGACAAGTGCGGGGTCGAACTCGGCTGTGGTCATGATCGGTGCAACGTCACGCGCGGTAAATTGCTTTCCACCGCACTCGTCGCCAGAAACCGCATCTGCGGTCGGAAACCTCTGGTGCGCATCGGGTTTCTGACCAGACACGCGGCTTCTGGGTTCGCGACACGCCGACGAGCACTCGGACGAGGGTCGCCGTCCGTCCTGGTCCGCACAAAAAGTAGGGGAACTACCGACCCAGGTCACCTTCCACGGACATCGGCTCAGTTCCGGCTGCCCTGCTGCGCCGCAAGACGCACCGGCGCGTTGTCGACGCCGTAGCCGTCGTAGTGGTCGAATCGCTGGACGAACTCGAAGAATACGGAACCGATTGTGCGCGTGTAGAAGTGGATGAAGTGGCCACCACACGGCCCCGGTCCGCGATCGTAGAGCAGATCCAGCGATTGCAGTTCGTCGACGATGCCGTCCTCGAGACCGAATCGCCCACGGAGGTAGTCGTAGTAGTTGTCGGGAACCGGCAAGAACTCCAACCCGGCCGACCGGGCGGCGCGAGCAAGTCCGACGACGTCACGGCACCCGAACGCGACGTGCTGCGGCATCACGGCGCCGTCGAGCACATGAGGTGCGACGTTGAGCGGAAGCCGGACCCCACCGTCGAGGGTGCGCATCACCTGACTGCGCACCAAACCGGCGGGTCCGGGCACCTCGGTGGGCGCGTCGGCGCTCAGCCCGAAGACGCTACTCAGGAACAGCGTGGTGTCCTGCGCGGTCTGCCACGTCTGGGTGAGGTTCACGTGGTCGATGGAGGTGACCTCTCCGGGCATCTCGGTGCGGCCGTCGCGGAATTCGTCGACCCAGGACGGCACGCCTGTCGGCGGTTGGTCGACCCAGAAGAACTCCGTGCCGTCGGGCGCCCGGGTTGCGCCGAAACTCTGCTCCGAGGCGTAGGTGCGCCGGTACGCAGTCGGCGCCATCAGGCCGGCGGCACGCTCCGACAGCGCCTCGGCGTCGGGCACCTGAAGTCCGATCGCCGCCACATGCGGCTGTTCGTCGCGCGCCTGCTGTTCGTTGAGCACCACCCGCGCGTCGCCGGCGGTCCACAGGGAGACCGGCTTGCTACGGTGTCGGCCGCGGGCGGTGAACCCGAGTTGGCCGAGCAGCACCTCCACCTCGCTGGTGTCCTCGGCCTTGATCTCGACGAAGTCGAACCCGCTGGGCGGCTTGGTATCCGCGATGTCGAGGAGATTCAGCTCGTCCTGCAACCAGAGCAGCGATCGCAGCGCGTGGATCGCGGTGCGCGCCGGATCGGTCTGGCGGAAGGTGTCGTTGAAGACCTCCAGCGAGAGCGGACCGTCGTAGCCGGCGGTCAGCACGTGCCCGACGAAGCGCGCGAGATCGAACGCACCCTCGCCCGGGAACAGCCGATGATGGCGACTCCAGGAGAGCACATCCATCGACAGCGCGGGTGCGTCGGCGAGCTGGAGGAAGAAGATCTTGTCACCGGGGATCGTCGCGATCGCCGCGGGGTCGTGGCCGCGGGACAGCACATGGAAGCTGTCGAGGCAGAGTCCGACGCTGCGGTGATCGGCGAGTTCGACGACCCGCCAACTACGGCGATAGTCGTCGATGTACCTGCCCCACGCGAGCGCCTCGAATGCGATGCGGATGCCGTATCCGGCGGCAACGTCGCCGAGGCGTCGGAGTTGGGAGGCGGAGACCTCGTCGGAGTCGATGGTCGCGGTCGCGACGTTGCTGCACACCAGGATGGTGTCGATGCCGAGGCGCTGCGCCGTCACGAAGGTCGCCTCGGCGCGTCGGAGGTTGTCGGCGAAGACGTCGTCGTCGACTCCTTCGAGGTCACGAAGCGGCTGGTAGAGGTACAGGGTGAGTCCGAGGCGCGCCGCGAGCGCGCGGATCTCCTCGGGCGAGTGGTCGCTGGAGATCAGGTCGGGTTCGAAGATCTCCACACCGTCGAAGCCGGCCGACGCGCACGCGTGCAGCTTCTCGACCAGTGATCCGGAGATCGAAACGGTGGCGATCGAGGTCTTCATCACACGAATGTACCAATTGGTTCATTACCGAACAAGGGTTGCGCAGGTTTTCGCACCGGGCTGGGTAAGCTGCCGATCGTGGCAGCCAAGCCGAAAGCCGAACTCCAGCGCGACGCCGAACGGACGCGTGCGGAGCTGCTGACCGTTGCCACCGAGGTGTTCGCCGAATCCGGCTACTCCGGCGCCCGCGTCGACGAGATCGCCGAACGCACCCGCACCACCAAGCGGATGATCTACTACTATTTCGGCGGCAAAGAGGGCCTCTACCTGGCCGTTCTCGAGAACGCCTACCGCGGTATCCGGTCGGCCGAACAGAAGCTCACCGTCGACCACCGCGACCCCGTCGAAGCGATCCGACGCCTGGCCGAGGTCACCTTCGACCACCACATCGCGCACGACGCGTTCATCCGACTGGTGTCGATCGAGAACATCCATCGCGGCGAATTCATCCGCAAACTCGCCGACCTCCCCGGCCTCTCCGCGCCGGCGACATCACTGCTCGACGAGATCCTGATCGACGGCCGCAAGACCGGCGTGTTCCGCGACGACGCGACCGCCCTCGACGTCCACCTCGTGATCAGCTCGTACTGCGTATTCCAGGTCGCCAACCAGTACACCTTCGGCTACCTCTTCGACGTCGACCTCACTGAAGTCTCCCAGCGCGCCCACCTGCGCCGCATGATCGGCGACGTCGTGGTCGGCTGGCTGACCAGCAAGAACTGACCCGAGTACGACTACGCTCCCTCGGTGAACCCACCGCTCCCCGAGGCGATCCCCACCGCCCCCTGAGGTGCGAGCCTGCGAGCCTCGAAGGGCGCCGGTGAGACAACAATGTCGTCTCACCAGGGGCTTCGAGGCTCGTCGCTTGCGCTCCTCACACCTCAGCCGGCGGGAGGCGGACCCCAGCCGGCGGTAAACGCGATACCGATCACACCAAAGTCTTGACGCGACCCGGGTCACAATGCTCTACTCAATTGCGAACGTACTAGTTCGTACATTACGGAGAGTCACCATGAACCACCGCCCAAGCTTCCTCGTCGGTCTCATCGGCACCGGCGTCGGACCCTCGCTGACCCCGGCGATGCACATGGCCGAGGGTCGGGCCAAGGGGTTCGACTACGTCTACCGCACCATCGACCTCGACACCCTCGCGATCGAGCCCACCCGGGTCGGCGAGGTCCTCGCCTGGGCACGGACGCTCGGGTTCGACGCCGTGAACGTCACGCATCCCTGCAAGCAGCTCGTGCTGGAGCACCTCGACGAGATCGATCCGGTCGCCGCCACCCTCGGCGCGGTCAACACGGTCCGCTTCACCGACCACGGCACCATCGGATACAACACCGACACAACGGGATTCGCACACGGATTCACCGAGGGGCTGCCCGGCGCCGACCTCGCCGACGTTGTCCTCGTGGGCGCGGGCGGCGCCGGAACCGCCGTCGCCGACGCCCTCGCCCGACTCGGGGCCGCCCACCTCACCATCGTCGACATGAACGTCGACCGCGCCAGCGAGCTGGCCCACGAACTGGGCACGCGCTACCCGACCGCCCGCATCGAGGCATCCTCGTTCGACAAGCTCTCGGTTCTCCTCCCCGAGTCGACCGGCGTCGTGCACGCCACCCCCACCGGCATGGCCGAGCATCCCGGCATCGCCTTCGACGCCGCGCTGCTGCACCCCGGACTGTGGGTCGCCGACATCGTCTACCGACCCCTCGACACCGCACTTCTGCAGGCAGCCCGTAGGGCCGGCTGCCGCACTCTCGACGGAGGCCATATGGCCGTTCACCAGGCCGTCGACGCCTTTGCCCTGATCACCGGGACAGCCCCGGACGCCGCCCGCATGTCCCGCCACTTCCGCGAACTCGTCGCAAACCCGTCCTGAACCAGAGCAGAATCACCCCCGAGGAGTTCACCTCATGACCACCATCGACCACGCACACACGGAAGACATTCCTGTGCGCACTCCCAAGCGCGCCGCGCTGGCCAGTTTCATGGGCAGCGCCGTCGAGTACTACGACTTCTTCCTCTTCGGCTCCGCCGCGGCGCTCATCTTCCCGCACGTCTTCTTCCCGTCGGACAACGACGCCGCCCTGGTCATGTCGTTCATGACGTTCGGCTTCGCCTACATCGCCCGACCGATCGGCGCGGTAGTGCTCGGCCACTTCGGTGACCGCATCGGACGGCAGCGCGTCCTCATGTTCACCCTGGTCCTGATGGGTCTGTCGACCTTCATCATCGGCTGCCTGCCGACCTTCGGCACCATCGGATGGCTCGCACCCGGACTCCTGGTCCTGTGTCGGCTGATGCAGGGCTTCTCCGCCGCAGGCGAGCAGGCCGGCGCCAGTTCTCTGACCCTGGAACACTCCCCCGACCATCAGCGCGCGTTCTTCACCTCGTGGACCCTCACCGGAACCCAGGGTGGCCTGATCCTCGCCTCGCTGATCCTCATCCCGTTCATGGCCCTGCCCGACGACGCGAAGTACTCCTGGGGCTGGCGTGTCCCGTTCTGGCTGTCCGCCGTGGTCGTCGTGGTCGCCTACTTCATCCGTCGCCAGTTGCACGAAACCCCGCAGTTCACCGAGGCAAAGGAAGCCGGCACCATCGCCAAGATGCCGCTCGTCCCGCTGATGCGTGAACAGTGGCGCAGCGTCCTGCGCGTCATCCTGTGCGCCTTCATCGCCGCTGTCTCAACAGTTTTCGCGAATCTGGCCCTCGCCTATGGCAAGAAGGTCGGACTCGACGCCGACCTCACCCTGTGGCTGATCGTCGTCGCCAACATCGGCGCCCTGTTCACTCAGCCCGCTTTCGGCAAGCTCGCCGACCGCATCGGACGCAAGCCGGTCTTCATCTACGGCGCCGTCGCCTCGGCCGTCCTGATGCCCTTCTACATGCTGTCGATGAGCCAGGACAACCACGTCATAACCTTCGCCCTGGCGATCGCGACCTTCTCCTTCGGATACGCCGCCGCGAACGCCGTGTGGCCGTCGTTCTACGGCGAGATGTTCTCCACCGAGGTGCGCTTCTCCGGTATGGCGATCGGCACCCAGCTCGGTTTCCTGATGGCCGGTTTCGCGCCGACGATCGTGACCGCCCTCGGCGGTGTTCGCGAAGGCGGCTGGACCGTCATCAGCATCTTCACCGCCGTGATCTGCGCGATCGCTGCCGGCGCCGCGCTGACCGCCCGGGAGACCAAGGACGTGCCCACCGAACAGCTCGGCCGTACCCCCTCGTCGGACAACGCCAAAGAGCTTGTCCATCACTGACATTCACTCGCACAGCCACTCAGGAGTGACACCCTCATGACCACGATCATCAACACCGATCCCGACAGCGCGTCGGCCACCCAGAATCAGATCAACGCGGAGATCGCCGCGATCGAGACCGCCTACCAGCACGGTGGGATCGAGGAGACCCAGCCCCGGCTCGACTATCCGCCCTACCGCAGCAGCCTGCTGCGCCATCCCACCAAGGATCTGCACCACGCCGATCCCGAGGACGTCGAACTGTGGACCCCGGCGTTCGGCGCCCGCGACGTGCACCCGCTCGAGGCGGACCTGACGATCCAGCACAACGGCGATCCGATCGGCGAGCGACTCATCGTGACCGGACGTGTGCTCGACGGCAACGGCCGCCCGGTGCGCAACCAGCTCGTCGAGGTGTGGCAGGCCAACGCTGCCGGCCGGTATGTCCACAAGCGCGACCAGCACCACGCCCCCATCGATCCCAACTTCACCGGTGTCGGCCGCTGCCTCACCGACGACGACGGCTGGTACAAGTTCACGACCATCAAGCCCGGGCCTTACCCATGGAAGAATCACAACAACGCCTGGCGGCCCGCGCACATCCACTTCTCGTTGTTCGGAACGGAATTCACGCAGCGGATGATCACCCAGATGTACTTTCCGGGCGATCCGCTGTTCGCACTCGACCCGATCTATCAGTCGATCACCGACCAGAAGGCACGCGACCGCCTCGTCGCGACCTACGACCACGACGTCGCCACCCACGAGTGGAGCACCGGATACCGCTGGGACATCGCCCTTTCCGGTACCAACCGGACCGTCTTCGAGGACGAGTGAGGAAACGATGAGCACCCTGCTGACCCCGACCCCCGGCCAGACGATCGGCCCCTTCTACGGCTACGCCCTACCGTTCGACGGCGGTGACGAGCTGGTGCCGCCACGCTCGCCCGGCGCCATTCGCTTCCACGGCACCGTCACCGACGGCGACGGAACACCCGTCCCCGACGTGATGCTGGAGATCTGGCAGGCCGACGCCGACGGGACCATCTCCCGCGAACCGGGATCGCTCAAGCGCGACGGATGGACCTTCACCGGCTGGGGACGCGGACCAACCGACGACGCGGGCGACTTCTCCTTCACCACAGTCGAACCCGGCCCCGTACGGCCCGACCACGCGGCGTTCATCATGGTGACGGTCTTCGGCCGCGGGTTGCTGAACCGACTGTTCACCCGCGCCTACGTTCCAGGTCCCGCGTTGGAGACCGACCGGCTGCTGCAATCCGTCCCCGCCGATCGGCGCCACACTCTCATCGCCGAGCGCGACGAGCAGGGCCTCCGCTTCGACATCCGACTCCAGGGCGACGACGAGACCGTCTTCCTCGCCTACCCGGGAATATGACCGACCTGTTCTGGCCCGGCGACCATCGTGCCGGCAGCCTCATGTCCGACGCGGCGTTCGTGGATGCTCTTGTCACCGTGGAGGATGCGTGGCTGGGCTGCCTGGTCGACGGCGGTGTCGCGCCCGATGACGCGGCGATCGACCTGACGGGCCTCGTCGGCGCCGATGACAACGAGCGACTCGCGGCAGGAGCCGAACGCGACGGGAATCCGGTGACCGGCCTCGTCGCACTGCTGAGGGAACGCACGCAAGGTGCTGCCGCACAATGGATTCACCGCGGACTCACCAGCCAGGACGTCGTCGACACCGCATTGATGTTGTGTCTGCGCGATGCCGTCGCCCGGGTTTCCCGGGACGTCGACGAACAGATTCGCGTCCTGGTCGGGCTCGTCGAGAAGTATCGCGATGCGCCGATGCTCGCCCACACCCTCACCCAGCCCGCGCTCCCGAGTACCGCCGGGAAGAAGTTCGCGGTGTGGTTGTCGGGGGTGCTCGACGCGGCGTCGACCCTGCGTTCTCTGCCGCCTCTTCCGGTGCAGATGGGCGGCGCAGCAGGGACCTTGGCCGCCACCACCGAGCTGACCGGATCCCCCGACGCGGCGGTCGCACTGTCCGATGCCCTCGCCGATCGACTCGGTCTGGCGCGCGCACTGCCCTGGCACACCACGCGCGCGCCGATCACCCGGGCCGGCGATGCCCTGGTCGAATGCACCGACATCTGGGGTCACATCGCCAACGACGTGCTTGCCGGGAGTCGCGGCGAGATAGGCGAATTGACGGAAGGTGCCGGCGGCGGGTCGTCGACCATGCCGCACAAGTCCAATCCCATGCTCTCCGTACTGATCCGCCGCGCGGCGCTCGCGGCGCCTGCCCTGGGCGCGACGCTGCACACCGCGTCGGCGAGTAGCGTCGATGAGCGCTCCGACGGCGGCTGGCATGTCGAGTGGTCCACATTACGCACCCTGGCCCGACGCACAGTCGTCGCTGCCGGGCAGACCATCGACCTCCTCGTCGGGCTGCGCGTCGACACCGACCGATCGCGATCCAATCTCGAAGCAGCACAAGGAATTCTCGCCGAGCAGTGCACCATGGCCGAGCTCGCGGATCGTACCCCCGCGTCGACCTATCTCGGCGCCGTCGACCATCAGATCGACACCATCCTCGAACGCGCCCGCCACCACCTGAAGGAGTCGTCGTGACCACAACCGAATCCACCTACGACGCCGGTATGTCGGTTCGCCGGGAAGTGCTCGGCGACAACCACGTCGACCGCGCCGTGGCCGGCACCACGGAGTTCACCGAGGACTTCCAGAACCTCATCACCCGCTACGCGTGGGGCGAGATCTGGACGCGTCCCGGTCTGGATCGCAAAGCGCGGTCGATGATCACCCTCACGGCGCTCATCGCCCGCGGTCACCATGAGGAGTTCGCGATGCACGTGCGCGCTGCGCTGCGCAATGGACTGACCCCAGACGAGATCAAGGAGGTCATCCTGCAAAGCGCCATCTATTGCGGTGTGCCCGATGCCAATTCGGCATTCCGGATCGCTTCGGGAGTGCTGGCCGAGAGCTGAGGGCCGGCTACGCAGCCTGCACGACCATCACCGGACACTGCGCGACGTGCAGCACCGCTTGGCTGGTCGAGCCCAGCATCAGTCCGCGGAAGCCTCCGTAACCACGGCTGCCGACCACCACGAGCTGGGCGTCCTTCGACAGTTCGGTGATCCGGTTCGACGGGGCATCGGAGGTGACCACGGTCTCGACGTCGACGTCGGGAAAGTCCTGGCCATACCCCGCCAGTTGCGTGCCCAGAGTCTCGCGGGCCTCGTCGTCCATCTCGCGCTTGACCTCTTCGCTTGCCTCGAAGAACGCCGCGCCCGAGTACCCGCCGTAGGCGTGCACCGCGACCAGCGAGGTGTCGAGGAATCCTGCCTGAGCGAATGCCTGCGCGATCGCGTCGGTCGACGTCGGCGAACCGTCGACGCCCACCACCACCGGCCCGCTCGACGGTAGCTGATCCGACACCACCACGACCGGACACTCGGCATGGGACGCCACATGGGTGCTGACCGAACCCAGGAGCAGCCCGCTGACACCGCCCAGACCGCGGCGGCCGACCACCAGGATGTGGGCGCGACTGGAGATGTCACGGAGCGCAAGGCCCGGCCTGCCCTCGATGACCTCGCCGCTCACGGCGACACCTTCGGCAGTGTCCTCAGCCAGGCCTTTCGCCAGCTCGACGGCCGCTTCGGCGAAGGCACGTCCGGCGCTCGCCGAGGCCTCGACTGCGGACACCGCGGCAAGGGTGAACGCCGGGGCGGGCGGCGCGGTAACGCTCACGATGTGCAACGGACGGTTCTCCCGCACCGCGGCACGTGATCCCCACCGCACCGCATTCGTTGCCTGTTCCGACCCGTCCACCGCCACCACGATCGGCGCGTTGACCGGCATTGTCACCACTTCCTCTCACCTGGCACACCGTCGACTCTCGCAATCCACACTGCCAGACAAAGGCACCACGAACGCCGTGTTCGCCGGACCACGACCGTTGACGGCTGTGTGAGAATGCCAGACGTGATCGCCCTCGCCTCCGTCTACGTGCCGCACCACTCCGGTGGTCGTGACAGCAGCCTCACGGAATGGCTTGTCGTTGTGGGCATTCTCCTTGCCATCGTCGTCGGCGGCGTCATCCTGGCCTACCGCACTCGGGTCCAGAATCGGAACAAGAGGAACGACGGCAGCGACTAGTCGTGAGTGTTCATCCGACCGCGGCGAACTGACGAGCCGCACCCAGAACAAGCGGACCTGATACCTCGAGATCGTTGTCGCGGAGCCGTCACCGGTCCGGCACCGGCCGCCCCGACTGCTGCGACCACAACACCGGGTCTTCGCGGAGCAGCCGATTGCGCCCCTTTCGGCGATAGCGCCAGATCTGCAACGCACCGAACCCCCACAGCACGAACTGTGTCGACATCGCCCAGGTGAACGCGTCCGCCGAGTAGCCCGATCCACCGTCGGGCGTACGCCAGTCCAGCACAAGCCCGATCATGGCCACCGTGAGCAGGCTGGCGAGGAAACCGGCCTGGTTGATGATGCCCGTCGCGGTGCCAACGCGGACAACGGGATTCGACGTCCGGCCGAGGTCGAACCCGATCATCGACGCGGGTCCACCCATGCCGCAGACCACCACCAACACCACGAGCACCCCGAACGGCGCCGACCCCGGCCAGGCCAGCACGAGCGCCCACATCGACGCGATCGAGGCAACCACCAGAAGCACGAGGGTCGAGCGGTGCCACGGCCAACGCGTGATCAGCCACGCGAAGATCGGCCCGAAGGCCATGATCGACAGCACCATCACGGTCAGCAGCACGCCGGCCGACGCGGAGCTCTGGCCCTGCCCTTGGACGAGAAACGGGTAACCCCAGAGAAGTCCGAGCACCGTCGCGCTGAACTGGGTCGAGAAATGCATCCAGAACCCGAGGCGCGTTCCCGGGTGCTCCCACGACGCCTTGAGCCCATCCCAGATTTCCGTCAGACCCATCGACGGCCGCGACGCCGATCGCGCGTCGGGGGTGTCTCGCACCATGAACAGCGCCACGACGAACAGCACCGCGCCGATCGATGCGATGACCACGTAGGCGCGCGTCCAGCCCAGCGTCGAGAACGCCCACGTCATCGGTACCGCGGCCGCGACGGCACCCAGTTGCCCCAGCACGCCGGTCAACTGGGTCATCAGCGGGATGCGCCGGGTCGGGAACCACGCGGTCACCAGGCGCAGGACGCAGATGAAGGTCATGGCGTCGCCGATACCGACGAAGGTGCGCGACAGTAGGGCCCCGGTGTAGCTGTCGGCGAAGGCGAAGCTCAGCTGGGCGACGGTCAGAATGGCGGTACCCGTGAGCAATACGCGGCGCGGACCGAAACGATCGACCATGATGCCGACCGGGATCTGCATGAGTGCGTAGACGAGCAATTGCAGGACCACGAACGTCGACAGCTGTGATGCGGAGATGTCGAATCGTTCCGCGGCAAGCAACCCCGCGACCGCCAACGACGACCGGTGCAGCACCGCGACGAAGTAGATCGCCAGGCCGACAAGCCAGATGGCCATGGCCTGACGGGAGCGAACGGCGACGGTCACGGTCTCATTGTCCACCCGGCGCCAGAAGCGTCACGCAAGAGCGCCGTCGACAAACTGTGCGACGCCCTCACCGAAGGACCAGTCCTCGCGCGTGTTCGCCGACACCGAGATCACCAAGTCGGCTGGACGCAAACCGGTTTCGGCTTCCAGACGCTCGGCGAGCGCCTTGAATGCGGCGCGCTTGTGCTCCATCGTCCGGCCCTGCTGGAAGATCTGGATGACCACCGCATCGTCGGTGCGGTCGAAACCCAGCCCGGTGTCTTCGAGGATGATGCGGCCCGGCTTGTGTTCCGTGATGACCTGATAGCGGTCCCGATCGGGCGCGGCGAAGTGCTCGAGCATCACGTCCTGCACGACGTCGGCGAATCTTCTCAACTCGGCATCGGTACGACGACCCTCGGTCACATGGATGTGGACCAGCGGCATGGCTGCACTCCTCTCGTTGCCACTAGTATGTCCGGACATACTGACAAATGCAACCTCTCGCTCACCGGTGGGGCGTCTTCGGATCGGCGACCCACCCGCCGACGTCGTCAAGGCGATCGTGGAAGCGGGCAGAGGGCCGCCGTCGAGGGCGGGTGTCGCGGCCGCATTGATCCGGCACAAAAAGTGGGGGAAGAAACTTCTTCCCCCGGCCTTGGTGTCGTCCCCTAGAAATTTCTCGCGGATGACTATGAACCCCGGGGAAGAAGTTCTTCCCCTAGATTTCGCGGGCACGGCGCTGACGCGTTTTCCCAGGTCAGCGGGGGCGGTCACCGGGCTCTTCGGATCAGAAGTACTGGGCTCCCCCGTCGACGCTGAGGTGCTCCGCGGTGACGAATGACGACGCGGCGGACGCGAGGAACAGCACCGCGTCGGAGATCTGCTCGGGTTCGGCGGCGTAGGTGTCCAGGAACGGGGTGCCCATGTTGTTCAGCCGCGGGTTGGTTTCACCGGCGGCCGCGAGCCGCACCTGCATGTCGCCCGAACCCATCGGTGTATTCACGCCGCCCGGGTGAATGCTGTTGACGCGGATGCCCAGTGGGCCGAGTTCGGCAGCAAACGCCCTGGTCATACCGGTGACCGCATGCTTGGAGGTGGTGTAGGGAACCATGAACGGCTGCACCTTCTTACCGGCATACGAGCTGATCAGGATGATCGAGCCACCGCCGCCTGCGGCCATGTGGGACGCCGTGGCCATCACCGTGTTCCAGACGCCGACGACGTTGATGTCCAACGTGTCCCGCAGGATGTCCGGCGTGATCTCGTTCCACGGCGCCGGAATACAGATACCCGCGTTGGCCACGACCACATCGATCCGACCCAGTTCGTCGACGCCGCGCTGGGCCAGCCCCTACAGATGATCCAGGTCGCGCACGTCGCCCTGCTCGACGACGATCCTGCGGCCCTCGGCCTCGACCAACTTCACCGTCTCGTCGAGGTCGGCCGAGGTCGGTGAGTCGTAGGGCACTCCGGGCAACGGCCCGGCAAGGTCTTGCGCGACAATGTCGGCGCCCGCCCGCGCCAGCGCCACGCAATGTGCGCGGCCCTGCCCACGGGCCGCGCCCGTGACAAAGGCAACCTTGCCGTCGAATCCTGAAGTCATTCGTCTCACCTGATTTCTGTCACGACTTGATCCGTAGCGCCTCAGCCGTGATCGGCATCACAACGTCGGCTCCGCCATTCGATCACACCACCCTCCGGGTTTTGTCACCGGGTGCCAATAGTGTCGCGAGTGGCCGCTGCCTGCCCTTCTCAGGAACCGGAGGCACGGAACTGACTCGGACTGCGCCCACAACGCCGGCTGAATGTGCGGCTGAAGTGTGAGGCGTCGCGGAACCCGAGTTGGAGGCCGATCTCCGCGGCTCCGAGATCGGTTTGCAGCAGTAGATTCTTCGCTCGGTCAATCCTCTTGCCGTACAACCATGCTCGCGGTGTCGAGCCCGAGGCGCTGAACAGTTTGTGTATGTAGCGCACCGACATCCCAAGTTCGGCAGCGGCATCGGCGATCGTCCGATCCGGGTCGGACATGTCCCGGATCATCACCGCCTGGACCCGCCGGAGGTCATCGATGTGAACACGTTCGGTGAGCGACAAACCGGCGGCCTGATGATTGACGGCGGCCGATACGACGTCGAGCACTGCCGAGGACACCGCGTCGAGGGAGGCGGCAGCGATCACGTCATCGTGAGTCGCGATGTCCACCAAAAGGTTCGACGCCAACCGCCCGACGCCATCATTCGCCGAAATGGCCTGTGCCGTCAGACCATCGGCAATGTTCGCACCGACACGTGAGGCAAGCAGGGATCGGGAAGCGCGCATCACCACCTGCTCGAACTCGGTTTTCCCGCTGACGACGAACGGCCGAGATGAATCGACCAGCCCAAAGGACCCATGGGCCAGTGTGGCCGTTCGGGCGTCCTGCGTGATTGTGGCGGTCCCCTTGGAGATCAGGCACAGAAGGTAGTCGTCGCCTGGGTCGGAGTCGATCATCGCGGGTGTCCGAACGACGGTGTGCGGGTCCGCCCGGACAACACTGACCGACAGCTCACCCACCGGCCGCGCGCGGATGTCGGCAGCGAAAGACGTCTGCGCGGACGGCCAGTCGACCGCCATTTCGCAGTAGGTGGAATCCAAGGTCTCGGCCCAGATCGCGCGCCCTTCGGTCGAGGCGAGCCGGCGCGTGCTGAGGGCAACTGTGCCGGCCGACGCTGTGCACTCCGGATCAAGGATCCGTGCAGTCTCGGTCATTCTTTCGCGCCTCCTGGACTCATAGTGTTCCAAGTCACAGGGAATGGCCAGCCCGCGGCGTCATAGCCGAACAATCGCTCACCACCACTCCCTTCCATCCCGCTATTCCGACGGAGGAACCCATGACCACCACGCAGGCGCTCACCCCCAGCTGGATCACGGAAGTGACGATGGCCGAACTCGAGGCCGACCCTCACCCGGTGTACGAACGTCTCCGCAGGGAGGCGCCGGTTGCCTACTTTCCGCAGCTGGGCCTGCACATTGTCTCGACCAGGGAATTGTGCATGGAGATCGCCAAGGATTCGGCCAACTGGCCGGCAGTGATCTCACCGGCCGGCGGCCGCACCTTCGGGCACGGGGCAATCCTCAACACCAATGGCCCAGAGCATCGCGACCTGCGGGACATGGTGGAACCGCACCTGCAACCCTCCGAGGTGGACAAGTACATCGATCCGCTCGTTCGGCCGTTCGCCCGCGAGCGACTCGCCGCCATCGAGGGCAACGGCGCCGCGGACATCGTCGCCGAGTACTTCGAACCCGTCAGTGTGCGAGCACTCGGCGACCTGCTGGGCCTCGACGACGTGTCGACCGACAAGCTGCGCGAATGGTTCCACAAACTCAGCGTCTCGTTCACCAACGCCGACGTGACGGCCGACAGTGAGTTCGCCAATCCCGACGGGTTCATCCCCGGCGACGAGGCAAAGGCCGAGATCATCGCGCACGTCGACCCGAAGATCGACCATTGGATCGAGCACCCCGACCGCACGGCCATCTCACACTGGCTGCACGACGGGATGCCCGAGGGCCAAACCCGTAGCCGCGACGTCGTCTATCCGAATCTGTACGTGTTCCTCCTCGGCGCCATGCAGGAACCTGGCCACGCCATGGGCACCACGCTGGCCGGACTGTTCAGTCGTCCGCAACAGCTCGAGCGGGTCATCGACGACCCGACACTGATCCCGCGTGCGGTCAACGAGGGGATGCGCTGGGTTGCTCCGATCTGGTCGGCCGCCGTGAAGGTCTCGACCAGTGAGGTCACCGTCGGCGGCGTCACCCTGCCGGAGGGCTCGCTGGTCATGCTGTCCTACGGCTCGGCCAACAACGACGAGAATGCCTACGACGCACCGACATCCTATGACCTCGATCGCGCGGTCATCCCGAACATGACCTTCGGCGGCGGTGTTCACGCCTGCGCCGGAACGTATTTCGCCAGTGCGGTGGTGCGGATTGCCCTCGAGGAGCTCTTCGAGACGATTCCCAACATCGAACTCGACCCCAACCATGATGTCGACTTCTGGGGCTGGGGATTCCGAGGACCCAAGGAACTGCACGTCGCCTGGGAGGTGTGAGGTGACCGCGACGATCCCGGAATCGGACATCACGGAGAGGCCCATGGATCAGACACACCGGGTCAGGATTGCCGGCACCGACACCGATCTCTCGGTGGCGCAGGATCAACCGATCCTCGATGCCGCGTTGCGCGCCAACGCCTGGATTCCTCACTCGTGTACTCAGGGCACCTGCGGTACATGCAAACTGAAGGTTCTGTGCGGTGCGGTCGACCATCACGGTTCACCCGACTACACCTTGACCGCCGAGGAACGATCGAGCGGACTGGCGTTGGCCTGCATGGCAACTCCGCGGACCGACGTCACGGTCGAACCCATCGGTGCCGTTGACGACGGGGTGCCCCATCACCCGCTGCGGGACTACACCGGCACGGTCATTCAACTCGACGACATCGCGGCCAACACCCGCCGCCTGGTCGTCGAACTCGACACGGAGATGACGTTCAACGCCGGGCAATACAGCGAGCTGATCGTGCCGGGCACCGGCGTCGGCCGACAGTATTCGATGGCCAATCCGCCGAGCGAATCACGACGTCTCGAGTTTCATGTCAAGCTGACCCCAGGCGGCCTGGCGACCGATGGCTGGATCTTCTCGTCACTGTCCGTCGGCGACCCGATCTCGCTGCGTGGACCACTGGGGCAATTCAATCTCGTCGCCGAGCAACCCCAGCCGGCGATCCTGATTGGCGGCGGAACAGGGTTGGCGCCCTTGAAATCGATTGTGCAGCACAGCCTTGCACACCAACTTGTCCCGGAGATCTATCTCTACCACGGTGGGCGTCGCCGCGAAGACCTCTACGACTTCGAGTACTTCACCGCATTGTCAGAAGACAACGCCAACCTGCACTATCGGCCGGCACTGAGTGAGGAGACCTGGTCGGGCGCCAACGGATTGGTGACCGACGTCGTCCTCGAGGACTTCTCGTCCTGCAAGGGAATGAGCGCCTACCTATGCGGGCCGCCCGCCATGATCGAGGCGTCGGTGAAGGCGCTCAAACGGCGCCGGATGGCTCCACGTCTCATCTTCCGCGAGGAGTTCACCCCCGCAGCCACACCCGAAGTCGAATAGTTGATCACCACACCAACACTCACGAATGGAGAACTCCCATGTATGACGTCACCATCATCTACAGCCAGCCGAATGACAGCGCCGCGTTCGACGACTACTACGCGACCAAGCACGTTCCGTTGGTCGATGCGATCACCGGCGTTCGAGCTTTCACGATGAACAAATGCGAATCGCTGGATGAGAACCCACCGGCAGCCTACGCGCTGGCGCAGTTGCGTTTCGACTCCAAGGACGACGCGCTCCGGGCTCTCGGCTCACCGGCCGGCCAGGCCGCGGCCGCCGACGTCGCCAACTTCGCCACAGGTGGTGCCACCATGCTGTTCTCCGGCGATTCCTGATCTCGTGAACCTCATTGGCCCATAGCCGATTCCGAGTTTCGATAGCGCCCCGGCGAGATACCCGCCTGCTTACGGAACACTCGGCTGAAATGGGAGACGTCACGGAACCCCACACTGAGACTGATGTCGGTCAGCGGAGCTTGAGTGTTGAGCAACAACATCTTTGCGCGGTCCACCCGGGCGTCGTACAGCAGGGCTCCGGGCGTCGTCCCCGTCGTGCGCACGAGCTTCTGCACATTGCGCAACGACATCCCCGCGACGTGTGCAACGTCGGTCAGCGTGAACTCCGGATCGTGAAGGTTGTCGTCGATCACCTGCCGGATGCGTGCCAGATCCTGCAGGCGGAGCAGCTCGCCCGGCGTCGCGGTAGGGGTGTCTTCGATGATTGCGGCAGAGAGCATCTCCAGCGCCGACGACGAGAACGACTCCGCGATCGTCGTCGACATCTCGGTGGTCGCCAGGTCGACGATCAGCCGGCCGATGACCCCCACCGACCCGGCATGGGGATCAAAGGATCGCCCGGTCGAGAGCCGTGCGGCGTTCTCGGGCAGTCGCGACGCCATGGCTTCGTGCGGAACACGGACAACAACCTGCCGAAAGGTGGCCGGGGAATGAAAGACAAAGGGAGAACCCAGATCCAGGATCGCGAACGCGCCACTCTCGAGGACTGCCGTTCGATCCGATTGAGTCACCTCGACATGGCCGTCGGTCACCAGACACACCAGGTAGTCGGTGCACGAATCCGATTGGATCATTGTCGGGCTGCGGACGACGGTCTGCTCGTCGCATCGGATGCTGCTGAAATGCAATCGCCCCAGCGGCCGACCACCCCACTCGGCGTCCAACCCGCCAGGACGGTACGGCCAGTCGACATCCATCTCTGCGTACAGGTGACCGAGCGTGTGCTGCCATTCGTCGCGGCCCTCGGAGCCGTCGAGTTCGGAGGTCCGCAGGGCGACCACGTCATCGGACTCCGGTCGCGCAGAGTCATCCGATTGTTCGCTCTCGGCCATGTCTTGCCACACCTGACCCTTCTAGTGTTCTACGTCACAGGGACGTGGCCTCGTCACGATATACCGGAGTCCCCCTCCCTGGCGACCACCAATCGAATCATCAAGTTTGGCAGTAGATCCGGAGGATGAACGCCATGACCATCACCCCCATTGCGCCCAGTACGAGCACCGCCAACGACGTGCGGCCGATGACCGGGGCCGAGTATCTCGACTCCCTGCGCGACGGCCGCGAGATCTACTTCCGCGGCGAACGAGTCGACGACGTCACGACTCATCCGGCATTCCGGAATTCCGCGCGCTCGGTGGCCCGGATGTACGACGCCCTGCACCAGCCGGACGCCAAAGGCGTACTCTCCGTGCCCACCGACACCGGAAACGGAGGCTTCACCCACCCGTTCTTCAAGACCGCACACAGTGCCGACGACCTCCTCACCGCCCGCAACGCCATCGTCGAATGGCAACGGGAGGTGTACGGCTGGCTCGGCCGTTCACCCGACTACAAGGCGTCGTTCCTGGGCACCCTGGGGGCCAACGCCGACTTCTACGGCGAGTACAAGCAGAACGCCCTCAACTGGTACAAGAAGTCCCAGGAACGAGTGCTGTACCTCAATCACGCGATCGTCAACCCGCCCATCGACCGCGACAAGCCCGCCGATGAGACAGCAGACGTCTGCGTGCACGTCGTCGACGAGACCGACGCCGGACTCGTCGTCTCCGGCGCCAAGGTGGTGGCCACCGGGTCGGCGATCACCAACGCCAACTTCATCGCGCACTACGGACTCCCATTGCGCAAGAAGGAGTTCGGCCTGATCTTCACGGTCCCGATGGATTCACCCGGGCTGAAGCTGTTGTGCCGCACCTCCTATGAGATGAACGCCGCCGTGATGGGCACCCCCTTCGACTACCCGCTGTCGAGCCGCTTTGACGAGAACGACGCGATCATGGTTTTCGACAAGGTCCTCGTTCCGTGGGAGAACGTCTTCGCCTACGATGCCGAGACCACCAACAACTTCGTCATGCGATCAGGCTTCCTGAACCGCTTCATGTTCCATGGTTGTGCACGTCTCGCCGTCAAGCTCGACTTCATCGCCGGCTGTGTGATGAAGGGCGTGGAGATGACCGGTTCGGCAGGCTTCCGTGGTGTGCAGATGCAGATCGGCGAGATCCTCAACTGGCGAGACATGTTCTGGGGCCTGTCCGACGCGATGGCCAAGTCGCCCGACGAGTGGGTCAACGGGGCCGTCCAGCCGAATCTCAACTACGGACTCGCCTACCGCACATTCATGGGCGTCGGTTACCCACGCATCAAGGAGATCATCCAGCAGGTCCTCGGCAGCGGCCTGATCTACCTGAACTCGCACGCCGACGACTGGAAGAACCCGGATATCGAGCCCTACCTCAATCAGTACGTGCGCGGGTCCAACGGCATCGCCGCCATCGACCGCGTGCAGCTCCTGAAGTTGCTGTGGGATGCCGTCGGCTCCGAATTCGGTGGCCGCCACGAACTCTACGAACGCAACTACGGCGGCGACCACGAGGCCGTGCGCTTCCAGACCTTGTTCGCCTATCAGGGCACAGGGCAGGATGTCGCGCTCAAGGGCTTCGCCGAACAGTGCATGTCCGAGTACGACATCAACGGTTGGACCCGGCCGGATCTGATCAACAACGACGACCTGCAGATCCTACGGACCGCGCGGTGAGTACCGTGACTCAGCCGCAGGAGGGCACCGACCTGGAGCCCACTCCCCTCCGCATGCGTAAGGCGTTGGGCCGCTTCGCCAGTGGCGTCACCATCGTGACCACAGCCGAGAGCGAGGACGAGGGATCGGTGCACGGGATGACGGCCAACGCGTTCACGTCGGTCTCCCTGGACCCGCCTTTGGTGCTGGTGTCGATCGCGAACCGAGCCAAGATGAACGCCAAGATCAGCGAAACCGGGCGCTACGGCGTATCCATCCTGGCGAACGATCAAGAGCCGTTGTCGCTCCATTTCGCCGGAGCCGCGAACGAGCCCGATCTCGTTCGGTTCACCTGGCGCAAGGGCGTCCCACTGCTCGACGGTGCCCTCGTTCACCTCTCGTGTTCGGTCACCGACTCGCACGTCGCCGGCGACCACACTTTGCACGTCGGTCGAGTCGAGGAACTCTGGTACGACGACGGGCGGCCACTGCTCTTCTACACAGGCAGTTTCCGAGCGCTCGAACTCCAGGGCGACACGGGTACGTGGGGCTTCTGACAAGCCCCGATAGACCGCGGGCGTGCAGTCACGAACTGGCTGCACGTCCTGCGCTTCATGTGCCGCTGAGCGGCACAAGTTGGTGGACAGCACCCCCGAACAAGCACATAGTGGCAGCCGATTCACGCTCCACGGAATCAAGGAAGGTTGATCATGGCAGCACTGCAGACGGTTCAGAAGATCGGTCCGGTTCTGGATCTGTTCACCGTGGCTCGCCCCGAGTGGGGCGTGTCGGAGGTGGCCTCCGCGATAGGTGTTCCCCGGTCGAGCGCGCATGCGCTCCTCGCCTCACTGGTCGACATAGGACTCCTGCAGTGCCGCGCGCGCGGACGCTACCGCATCGGGTGGCGGGTGGTGGAACTCAATCAAACACTCCAGGGCACCGTCGATGTGCGGACGTGCGCAGCGCCGATCCTGCAATCGTTGTCCGAGAAGTATGGCGAGACCACCCACCTCGCGATCATGGAACGCTATCGGGTGATGTACGTCGACAAGGTCCTCGGCAATCACGTGATCACGGTGAACGGCGCGCGGATCGGCGCGCACCTCGACGCACACTGCAGCGCTGTCGGCAAAGCGTTACTGGCACAATGTGACCCAGGTGAGATCGAACGCAACGTGACCAATCAGCCGTTGCGGCGGCTCACACCGTCGACGATCACCGATCCCGCCGAACTGAGCCGCGAGTTGAGATCGGTACTGCGCCAAGGCTGCGCCTTCGACAACGGGGAGGCCGTCGCCGAGGTCCACTGTGTGGCGGCACCGATTCGCGACGACATGGGTGTTGTGGTCGCTGCGATGTCCATCACCGCACCCGCGAGCCGATTCATACCGGCACAACAGGAGTTCCGACGCGCGGTGATCGCCGCGTCCGCCGAGGTGTCGCGCGCGCTGAGCACGCCGATGCCGACCCCTCTGCCCACGGAACTCGACAACCTGACTCTGCACGCCGTCGCAGGGTGATGCTCATGGCCCGACGATCAGGGACCCGACAACTGACGCGAAAGACCAAGAGCTGCAGTACGTACCGCAGCGGCCGAGTGATCGAGGTTGATGCGGTTGTGCCATCCCGACACCGAGATGCCGGCCACCACCTGGTCATCGCTGCCGACGACGGGGCTGGCCACGCAGGCCACTCCGGCGCGAGACTCCTCGAGGTCGTAGCTGACACCGCGTTCCCGGATGCGCGCGAGTTCGGCAGCGAACAGGCCAGGATTGGTGATGGTGCGTTCGCTGAGTCGCCGGAGGCCGCCTGCCACAACCCGGTCGACGACGTCGGCCGACGAAAATGCCAGGATCGCCTTGCCGATACCGGTTCCGTGCGCCGGCCACCGTCCACCGGCGCGCGTAGGCAGCGGTGGGGCCGAGGGACTGCGCAGCACATCCAGGTAGACGACCGACGTACCGTCGAGCACCGCCAGATGCACCGAGTGACCGGTTGCCTCACGCAGATCGTGCATGAACGGCGCCGCGGCATCGCGCAGATCTCGACGCCGCGGAACCCGCTGACCGAGTTCAAAGAGGTGCAGCCCCAACCGGTACCGCGTCCCATCGCGTTCGAGCAGCCCGTTCTCCACCAGTTCGACCGCGATCCGCTGGGCACTCGATTTGGAGATCCCGGTCTGGCGGGCGATCTCCGAAACACCCATGCCGAGTTCGGCAGCGCCGACGGCATCGAGCACCCTGACCGCGCGCGCAATCGAACCGAGTTCCGCACTCCGTTCACCATGCACGGTTTCCCATCGTGCCGCACCCCCATCACCGAAAGCAATGCATTGCAGTCATGTTCCGCGATGCCCGAGCAGAAAGCACGTGCCACCCATGGCCGATGACATCCAGGTCGCCGCCGAATCCCTTCTCGGCGCATACCGATCGATGGAACCCATCGATCCCCTCACGCCCCATTTCGCGGACGCCCCACTGTCCGCGGCCTACGAGATCGCGCTCGCGCAAGTTCAGGACTGGGAGAAGAACGGGGACACCGTCAAAGGCCACAAGGTGGGCCTCGCGTCGCGGGCGATCCAGCGCCAGATGGGCGTCGACCAACCCGACTTCGGTCATCTCACCGCGAGCATGTTCCACCTCGAACACGCACCGATCCCGGCGGGCACGTTCATTCAACCGCGGATCGAGCCCGAGGTTGCGTTCGTTCTGGGCAAGCCGCTGACCGGGCCGGGTGTCACCGTCGCCGAGGCCGTCGCCGCGGTCGACTTCGTGCTCCCCGCACTGGAGATCGTCGACTCCCGTATCCGCGACTGGAAGATCGGCATCTTCGACACCATCGCCGACAACGCGTCATCCGGCGGCGTCATTCTCGGAAGCCGACCGTCGAAGCTCTCCGACGTCGACCTCCGGTTGGCCGGCTGCAACCTCCACGTCAACGGCGAACTCATCGCCACCGGCGGAGGCGGCGCCGTCCTCGGATCACCGATCAACGCGCTCGTGTGGCTGGCCAACACCGTCGGGCCACTGGGCGTCACGCTGGAACCCGGGCATGTGGTGCTCCCCGGTTCCATGACCAAGGCGGTGCCCATCGGGGCCGGGGACACCATTGTCGCGAGCATCGCCGGCCTCGGCACCGTCACCGCCGTCATGGAAGGGGAAAACCGATGAGCAACAGCAACACCGACGCGCAGTGGAATGCCGCCCGGGTCGCCGACACCCTCCTCACCGCCGAACGCTCCCGCACCGCCCGTACCTCGATCGCACACGAGTGGCCCGGCCTCACCCTCGACGTCGCCTACGCGGCGCAGGACATCGCGCTGGCGGACCGTCGATCTCGCGGCGAGGTGGTGACCGGCATCAAGTTGGGACTCACCTCTCGGGCCAAACAGAAGCAGATGGGTGTCGACGAACCATCGGTCGCATGGCTGACCGATGCCATGGCACTTCCTGCGGGACTGCCGGTCCCGCGCGAGCGGCTCATCCACCCGCGCGCCGAACCGGAGATCGCGTTCGTCCTCGGCCGGCCGTTGTCCGGGCCGGGAGTGACTGCCGCACAGGCCCTTGCGGCGGTCGACCACGTGATGGGTGCGATCGAGATCATCGACAGCCGGTATTCAGGGTTCAAGTTCACCCTGGCCGACGCCGTCGCCGACAACAACTCCTCGGGCGTCTACCTCACCGGACCCATCACGCGGAACGTCTCCGAGATCGATCTCTCGCTGGAAGCGTGCCTGCTCGAGGTGGACGGCGACATCGTCGACAGCGCAACCGGATCTGCGGTGCTCGGTCATCCGGCAGAGGCATTGGCATTCGCCGCCAACACCTTTGGTGCGCGCGGCGTGACCCTGGAACCGGGCTGGGTGGTGCTCACCGGCGGCATGACCGACGCCATCGCGGTCGAACCCGGGAGTCGCGTTGCCGCACACTTCACCTCACTTGGCTCCGTCACCGTCGCAGGAGGTTGATCATGCCGTTCATCGACGTCACCATCGCGCACGGTCGCACGCCGGCGGAGATCCGAGCGCTGATGCATGAATTGACCGAGGCCACGCACCGGGCCATCGGCGCGCCGATCGCGAACATCCGGGTCGTCGTCCGCGAGGTTCCGAAGACGCACTGGTCGGCCGGGGATGTGACGGTGGCCGAACGGGAGGCGGGCACCACGCCGTCGCCCTGACAAAACCGAACAACTTGCGCCGCGAAGCGACGCGCAGTCGAGATAACCGACTCGGTGTTGAGCCGAATTCGAATCGGGACTAGACCCGAGGTATATATCCGCACAGAAGCTTTGGGAGCGCCAGATGACGTCGACGATCAGCACCCCACCCGCCAACCCCGCCGCACCGCCGGCACGGTTGGCGGACACCATGTATCACGATCTCCTGTCCCCAGCAGAGGTCAGCGACGTCCGTTCTCGCGTGCGGACTGTGGCGCACGAGTTCATCTCCCCTCTGGCACAGCGAATCTCGCACGGTGATGAACGAATCGACGGGTTCCCGCGTGACGCATTCGACGCACTTGCCGTCAACGGCGTGTTCCGGATCCCGTTCCCCGGAGATGTTGGTGGTGACGATCTGCGGCATCCGGCAACCGCAACAGCAACTGCGGTCGAGGAACTCGCCTACCATTCCAACAGCGTGGCCGCGATCTTCGACGTGCACTGCATTCTGGCCGGTAACGCAGTCAACCAGGGCACCGACGAGCAGCGGCAGCGGTGGCTCGCGCCGGTGGTGAAGGGTGACATCGTCGGTTCGTTCGCGACCAGTGAGCCGGCCGCGTCCAGCGACCTCTCGCCGTCCGCCGTGTCCACGGTTGCCGAGCGTCGCGCCGACGGCTGGATTCTGAACGGCCGCAAACGGTGGATCACCAACTCCGCGGTAGCGGCGTTCGTGGTGGTGCTGGCCCGGACCGGAGATCGACTGAGCACCTTCATCGTTCCGACCGATACACCAGGTGTCCGCATCGGCGTTCCGGACCGCAAGCTCGGCAACAACGGGCAGATCACCGCCGACGTTATTCTCGACGACGTCGAGCTCGGGGCGGCCACACTTCTCGGCGAGGAAGGCGGTGGCCTCAAGGTGGCACTACAGACACTCACCTATGGTCGGATCGGAATCGCCGCTGCCGGAGTCGGCATGGCCCAAGCGGCCTTCGATCACACCGCAGCGCATTTGAAGAGTCGCCACGCATTCGGCGAACCCCTCGCTGCCAAACAGCACTGGCAGTTCTTGATGGCCGATCGCGCCACCGAGATCGCCATCGCACGCGATCTGTATCTCAAGGCGGCTCTGCGTCTGGATTCGGGAACCGCATTCCCGGAGCCCGAGGCGGCAATGGCAAAGCTCCGCGGCACCGAGATCTCGGTCCAGATGGCCCGCGACGCCATTCAAGCGTTCGGCGGCTTCGGATTCACTCGTGAGCTCGGTGACGACGATTCCTCGAGCCCGGTGGAAGCCATCTATCGGGACGCGAAGATCGGCGAGATCTACGAAGGCGCCAACGAGATCCAGCGCTGGGTGCTCGCGCGGCAGATCTTCGGACGAGATATCACGGGGTGATACCACCTGTTCGGTGCAGGTGGGACACTGATCTTGGAGGTGTTCTCAATGGCAGCGACCATTTCCCGACGGCCCGAGCGGCACATCAATGAGACCACCGAGTCCGCAGGCGGTCGCGACTGGTGGACGAACACACTTGCGACCGTGTATTGCGAGATGGACCCCCAGTGGTCTGATCGTGGCTCGCGCTTCACCGCCGAGTTGTCCACCTACGACTTCGGCGATCTGCAGATGACAAATGTCCACGCAGATGGCCATTCCGTAATACGCACACCAGCGATGATCAGCGGAGCGGTCGAGCACGACTTGTTTCTCTGCGCGGTCACCGCGGGCCCGGGCACCGTCGAACAGAAAGGTGAGGCGGTGGTGCTCGACCATGGCGATTTCACCGTGATCGACTCCGCACTGCCCTACCGGTTCGACTTTCCGCAGTCCTTCACCCAGACCGTGGTCCGGATACCCCGACAGCGGTTGATCGCCAGTGCCGACGCAGACGACCTCGATTCGCTGATAATGCGCCGCTTGGGTGCCGACACCGGCGCCGGCGCGGTGGTCAGTCGGCTCGTGCAACAACTTGCCTCGGACCGCATGCCGGTCGACTCGGGCATCGCGACCGCATTGTCCGCCGCCGCAATCGACATGATGCTCGTAGCCCTCACCGCCGGACGGCCGACCGAATCCGCGACTGATGCGGCACACCGCGACGACCTGCTCCGCGCCCAGACCTTGTTCCGCGCACGGCTCGGCGACGAGACCCTCACCATCTCTTCGGCTGCGGCCGACCTCGGTATGTCGGTGAGATACCTGCAGAAGATCTTCGCCACAGCAGGGACCGCGCCTCGGGAGTGGTTGACATGGATACGTCTCGAGCGCGCCAGGACCCTTCTCCTGTCCGGCAGCCACACGGTCGCGGAACTGAGTCAGTCGGTGGGATTCCGGGAGAGTTCCCACTTCAGCAGGGCCTTCTCGGCCCGTTTCGGCATGAGCCCGGGCCGATTCCGTCGTGCGGTTCGCGCCGGCGAGAACATCAACGTGGCCGTCGGCGGCTCGGACATCATGCCTCGACGGTCAAGCCTGCGGCGACTCGCCGTCGATATCCGATGAAGGACTTGTTGTCGTTCACTGTGACGCCCGCGATCAGATCACCGCTGCTGTCGAGACCATCCCAGCTGTACTTTCCGGGCGCCGTCTCGACGGGTTGGAATTCGACCACCCGACCGAGGAAGCCTGCCGCTTTGATGTGCAAGTCATACTGATCCGACCAGAATGTCGGGATCGGCGCGTACGGCTTGGCGCTGCTCGGGTTGACTAGATTCTCCGCCGCATGCAGGCCCATGTCCGCTGCATTCGACCAGTGTTCCACCCTGATCACGCCGCCGACACCGACGTGCGTCCACTGCGCGACATCTCCCACTGCGACAACGTCTGGACGGTTTGCGGCAAAACAGAACTCATCGCACACGACATTCCCTCCGTCGAGGTCGACACCGGATCCGGTGAGCCATTCCGTGTTGGGCTGCGACCCGATCGCGACCAGCACCACGTCGGCCGCGAGCCGTTCCCCAGTGGAGAGTTCGATCTCTTCGACACAGGTGGCCCCATGAATCGCGACGACACCGGTGCGGCAGCGAACGTCTACGCCGTGCCGGCCATGGACACGCTGCGCGAATGCACCGATCGTCGGTCCCAGCACCGGCATTACGGTTTCGGACATCTCCACGATCGTCACCGACCCGACCCCGGCAGCACGGAGCACCGCGGCAACCTCGCACCCGATGAATCCGCCACCCATGATCACGACGTTGGACGTCGACGAGACCGCTTTGCCGAATCGCCGCGCGTCATCGATGCCGCGAAGCACGTGGATACCCTGCAGGTCAGGAATGTTGGACGGCAACCGCGCACGACGTCCGGTGGCAATGACGAGTCGGTCGAAAGCGATCGAATCGTGTCGGAGCGCAACCTCGTTGTGCTCGAGATCCAGACCGACCGCGGGATTGCCCAGTTCCCAGCGAAAGCCGTCGTCGGCGTCGGGGAAGATGCATTCCTCGGCCGACATCGTGCCGGCCAGAAGCTCCTTTGAGACAGGCGGTCGGTTGTACGGCCGGTAAGCCTCATCGCCCACGATCACCACCTCATCGCCCGACAGCTCACGGATCCGCTGCCCAGCACGAAGCCCGCCCAACCCGGCACCGACGACCACGGTCGTCATCGGGGGTCCTCGATCCGCAACACCGCCACCGGGCAAAGTTTCACGGCGGCGGCCACCTTCGGCCGCAGTTCTTCACCGGGATCGTCGTTCAGCAGAAGCACGGTGTCACCGTCGTCATTGAGATCGAACACCTCCGGAGCCGCGATGACGCACTCGCCGTGTCCGTCGCACATGTCGTAATCGACAGAGATCTTCATCAGTCGGCCCACCTGATCGACAGCTCAAGTTCGCCGAGACTGCGGATGATGTTGTTGGGCTCGTACCGGTATGCGCCTGCCTCGAAGCGCTCGACATGATCGGCCAAGGCGTTGAACAGCGTGATCATCTCCAGCCGCGCCAACGGTTTGCCGAGACAGGAGTGCTTACCGCGCCCCCACCCCAGATGCTGCGCCGGGTTCCTGGTGATGTCGAAGCCGTCGGGATCGGGGAACTGGCGTTCGTCGCGATTCGCGGAGCCATACATCACGATCAGCCGCGAGCCCTCGGGGATCCGGGTGCCGGCGATGTCAGCATCGCGGGTGGCGACACGCGTGAAGAATTGGAGCGGCGAGGCCAACCGGACGATCTCCGGTATCGCACTCTGCAGCAACCTTCGGTCACCGCGCAGCAGATCCCATTGATCCGGATGCTGGGCGAACAGCAACAAGCCGATCCCGATGGCACTGATCGTGCTGTCGATGCTCGGATACACGTAATCGTTCATGACGCCGCGACAGAGGGCCTCGTCCCATCCGGCCTCGGCACCGTTCTTGAACAATTGATCGGCCCAGCCACCGTCGCGAATGTTGGCGGGAAAGTTTTCTTCGGCGTACTGCATGTAGCCCGCCATCGTCTGCAGTGCGGGCATCGTTCGCGGCGCATCGAGCGGACCGATGCTGTCGAAACCCGCTTTGCCCCATTCGAAGAACTGTGCGCGACCAGCCTCCGCGATACCGACGAGATCGGTGACCACGTCGATCGGCATCCGCATTGCGATGTCGGCCACGCCGTCCAGCGTTGCTCCCTCGCCCTTGCTCCTCAGCTCGGCGATCAGGTCGTCAGTGAAAGCGGCCAGCCGCGGCTTGAGTTCCTCGAGTGGCCCCTTCTTGATCGGACAGCCCTCCACCTGACGGATCTGGTCGTGGAAGTCTCCTTCGTTCATGAGACTTGTTTCC
Source organism: Gordonia sp. NPDC003422 (assembly GCF_053588675.1). Taxonomy (NCBI): domain Bacteria; kingdom Bacillati; phylum Actinomycetota; class Actinomycetes; order Mycobacteriales; family Gordoniaceae; genus Gordonia; species Gordonia sp. NPDC003422. The sequence goes on along the minus strand of NZ_JBSFQL010000018.1, from coordinate 69,527 downwards.
CGTATCGAGTTGAACATGTCGTTGAAACCGACTCCCTCACCGCTGGTAAAGGTTTCCCAATCAGCCAGGGTCTCGGCGACTTCCGTATACCTCGGCAGTGCGTAGTATCCGTAGTGGCGCAGCCAGACGACCGGACCGGCCTCTCGCAATTCGGCATAGGTCGGGTACGGGTTGGTCAGGATCTCGTCTACGTGCAGGTTGACGTCGAACGCAGGTACACCAACCGGATCGGGAGTGGTTGGGGTCAGGGTTGATTCGTGTGTCATGGAAGCTCTCCTTTTATCGAAACGGGCTGTGGGTTCGGCCGCGTGTCACGAATTGAGTTGGGCCGAAAGGAATCCTGCGGTGATCGCCAGGTTGCCGGGCGAGTCGAACTCCGCTCCCTCGTGGCCGGCGCCTCCGAGAACCACCAATGTGGATTCCGCGCCGACCCCGACGAGCGAGTCGTGCAGCAGTCGACTCTGGGCCGGCGGAGTGATCCTGTCGCGGTCACCGTGGGAGATGAGGAATGGCGGCGCCGAGGGCGCGACCCGGGAGAGCGGGCTCGCCTGCCAGGACACCTCGGTGGGTGTATCGACTTCGGCATCTCCGATCAGGGTCGCCTCGAACGGCGGAGGCAGCAAAAAGGATTCCACAGCACTGCGATGCGTGTTTGCAGCAAGATCCGACGGACCGAACCAGTGCACCACCGCATCGACGCGGCTGGACTCCTGCAGGTTCCCGCCCACGTCGCCCTCGAGCGCAGAGTCTCCCGCGGTCAGGCCGACCATGGTCGCGAGGTACGCACCTGCGGACGCGCCCCACACACCGACGCGTTCGGTGGCAACCTGCAAGCTGTCTCCGTTGGCACGCAACCAGCGCACAGCACCCTTCACATCATGGATCGGGTTCGGGAAGGCTCCATGCTGTCCGAGCCGATAGTTCACCGACAGCACTGCGACGCCGTACGACGCAAGCCGCGAGAGGCGATCGTCGGCACCGTCCGCCTTGTCGCCGAGCTGCCACCCACCCCCGTGCAGGTAGACGACGACGGGCGGCAGCTCCGCCGACGGTCGATGGAGGTCGGCGGTGATCTCCACGCCGTTCACGGTTGCGATCGAGATATCTGACCGGACATGCACATCGCTCATGTCAGTTCCTTCCGGGTGTGTGAAATAGGCTGTGCTGAACAATGATTCAGAACATTCTGGTGGTGTGATCCACAACACTATGGCAAGCCCGGATGCATGCCCATGTCGTCATGCGCACCAATTCGTGGCGCAATGCGCACCGCAGCGGTGAGTCACACGAAAAGGCCCGGCGATCCGTGATCGCCGGGCCAATTCCTACACTTATCCTCGCCTACCGCCAGTCTCCGCTCTCTACTCTCGCGCGGTCCGCGACCTCTTTCGAACGCACGGCACTGGCGGCCTTGCCGCCGATCCCCCAGTTTTCCGGCGCCACTTCAATGATCTGGCCACGCACGAGTCCGCGCTCGACGCCGAGGACATCGACGATCAGAGTCGTGAAGGCGGCCATTAGTTCCTGTCGCTGTGCAGCTGGGCGCCCAGCGAGCACGATCGCGGTGAAATACGGTGCAGCAGAACCACCCTCGGCCACGATCTCACCCGCGACGGCAAGTTGCGTCGGCTCGTAGTGCACGACGAAGGTCCGGACCCGCTCGATCGGTGAGTCAAGGATCTGCGAGTAGAGCGTGCTGGACTCGATCAGCAACGACCGCTCCTGCTCCGCCGTCGCAAGTCCTGTGGGTAGGTGAAAATGGGCTACGGGCATGGAAACTCCTACATGTCATTGGATTCCGCGTCGCACGCCACCGTCGGCGGTCAGGACACAACCGTGCAGGACGGACGCTTGCGGGGCGAGCAGTGTCTCGACAAGCCAGGCGATCTCGTCGAGAGTCGGCAATCGACCGAGCGTGGTCTTGTTCCGGTACCGATCCCAGATCTGCTCGATCGGCTGACCGGTCTCGGCGGACTCCGTCTCGATGAAGCGTCGGAGGCGAGGTGTGTCGATCGGACCCGGAGCGATGGTGTGCGTCGTGACGCCCTTCGGTCCGTAGAGCGCACTGATCTGTCGCATGAGGTTGAGCAAAGCGGCGTTCGCCGTGCCCGGGCCGGCGTCCAGCGGCCCCGGCTCCAAGCCCAGTGACCCGGCGATCGCCACAAAGCGAGACCCCTCGACGAGGCGATCGCGGACCCCCTGCAGGAGGCGTACCGGCCCCGCAACCTTGATGTTGGCCGCGGTTGCCAGCGCCGACGGCTCGATCGAGTCGGCCGATCCCTTGACCGGAAGGCCGGCCGCGAACACGGCCATGCGGACCGGTCCGTCCAAGGATCCCTTGATCTGATCCACAGACTCGTCACTCGCGATGTCCGCCGCGCAGCAGACGACCAGATCACTGATTGCGGCAAGCTTCTCCAGCTCGTCCGCCGAACGCGCCACCGCGACTACCTGGTAGCCCTTCGCCGCCAGACGTTCGGTGAAGATCGCCCCCATGGCGCCGGTCGCACCGACCACCACGCAGGTTTCGTCGACTGACATGGTGCTCAGCCGCGCAACCGGATCGTGACAGCGCGCGGTTCGGTGAAGAACTCACGTGAGTACTGACCTCCCTCGCGGCCGAGGCCGCTGATGCCCTCCCCGCCGAACGGGAGGCGCAGATCGCGTTCGAAGAATGTGTTGATCCACACGGTGCCGGCCTTCCATCGCGCAGCGAGACGGTGGGCACGATCGAGGTTCTGGGTGAACAGGATTCCGGCGAGCCCGTAGGGTGAATCGTTGGTGATCCGCAGAGCTTCCTCTTCGGTGTCGAAACCGATCACCGTCTCGACAGGACCGAAGATCTCCTCACGCGCGGTGCGGGATTCGTTGGTCAAACCCGTGATGACGGTCGGCGGGAAATAGAATCCCCCGGCGTGGGCCTCATCGGTGAGACGTTCACCGCCGGTGACGATCTTGCCGCCTTCCTCCTGCGCAAGTTCGACGTAACCCGCCACCTTCTCGAGGTGGCGCTGCTCGATCAACGGCCCCATGAACGTCGACGCTTCCTTCGGATCACCGACCGTGAGTGTGCGGGCCTCCTCGGCGAAGCGCTCCAGGAACTCTTCCCGGATCGAGTTCTGTACCAGGAGACGCGACCCCGACAGACAGACCTGACCATTGCCGCCGAAGATGGCGCGAATCGACATCGGCACGGCCACATCGAGATCCGCGTCGGCGAAGACGATGTTCGCCGACTTCCCACCCATCTCCGCCGACACCGGCGTGTGATTGAGCGCAGCCGCCTGCAGGATCTTGACGCCGGTGGCGCTCGAGCCGGTGAAGGTTATCCGGTCGACTCGCGGATCGGACGTCAGTGGTCCGGCGACCGCCTCGCCACCGAAGCCGTGCACCACGTTGAGAACACCGGCCGGAAGTCCGGCCTCCAAGGCGATCTCGGCGAATCGGTTGGCGGTCAACGGAGTCTGCGGCGCCGGCTTGAGGACAACGGTGTTGCCAAAAGCCAATGCGGGAGCGATTTTCCAGGTCGCCAGCATCAGCGGCGCATTCCACGGGCTGATCGCGGACACCACACCGGCCGGCGGATACAGCACGTACGACAGCAGATCTCCGTCGGGATAGGCCTCATTCGCCGCCATCGCCACGTAGTCGGCGAAGAACCGCAGGTTGTGTGCCACTCGCGGGATTTCCGCGTGCAGCGACTGCGTGATGGTCTTGCCGCCGTCACGGGTTTCCAACTGCGCAAGTTCTTCTCGGTGATCGTCTACGGCGTCGGCGACAGCGTGGAGAACCTTGGCGCGTTCTTTCGGTGACATCTGCGGCCACGGGCCGTCGTCGAACGCCTTGCGAGCCACCGAGATGGCCGCACTGCCGTCGTCGGCGGTGCCACGGGCGACGGTGGCCAGCAGACTCCCGTCGTGCGGATCACGAGACTCGAAGGTGGATCCGTCCGACGCCGTCTTCCACTCGTCGCCGATGAGATGGCGTATCTCGATCGGGGCGTTGATCGCGGTCATACCGTGGCCACCTCCGGGGTCTCATAGGTGCGTCCCGCCAGCTCCGACGCGACGTCGATGATCATGTCCTCTTGTCCTCCGATCACACCACGACGACCGAGTTCCAGAAGGATTTCCCGAGTCGAGATGCCGAACTTCTTTGCCGCACGCTTGGTGGGGTGGAAGAACGTCGAGTAGACGCCCGCATAGCCGAGCACCAGGGCGGTCTCGTCCACGATCTGCGGTTCCTTCATCAACGGCGCGACAACATGTTCGGCGGTGTCGATGAGCGGGAAGAGGTCGACGCCGGTGTCCCAGCCTGCGCGCTCGAAGGCGGCTGCAAGCACCTCGGTCTGTGCGTTGCCTGCGCTGGCGCCGAGCCCTCGCAGCGATCCGTCGATGTAGGTGGCACCGTTCTCGGCGGCCGTGAGCGCGTTGGCAATTCCCACTCCGAGGTTGTTGTGGGCGTGGAAGCCGATGTCGGCCGAGATCGCCGTGCGCAGCGCGGCCACCCGCTCGCCGGCCTGCTGCGGCACCATCGCGCCGGCGGAGTCCACCACGTAGACGACGTCGGCGCCGTACGAGTCGAGCTTGGCGGCCTGTTCGGCCAGTGGCTCTGCCTCGAGCTTGTGGCTCATCATCAGGAAGCACATGACGTTGAGGCCCTTGTCTTTTGCCCACTCGACAGGCTGCTGACCGCAATCGGCCTCGGTGCAGTGCACGGCGACGCGCACGGTCTTGATCCCGGCGTCGATGGCTCCCTGCAACTCGTTCAACGTGGCGATGCCCGGGACGTAGAGCACGGCGATGTCGGCGTTGTCGACCGCGCCGACGGCGGCCCGCACATAGTCGGGGTCGGTGGCCGCGGCGAATCCGTACTGGATCGACGACGCCCCCAGCCCAATGCCGTGCGCGACCTCGATCGTGGAGATTCCGGCCCGGTCGAGTCCGGCGGCGATGGCGGCGACGTTGTCGGTGGTGAACTGATGCGACACACTCGACATCCCATCGCGGAGGGTGGTGTCGACGAGGGTGACCTTGCGGTCGGCTGCGGTTCCGTCGGTGCTCATTGAGCTGCTCCTGTCACGAGGTTCTCGGAGGCCATGACGTCGGCGACGCGCACGGCGGCTGCGGTGATGATGTCGAGGTTGCCGGCGTAGGTGGGCAGGAAATCGCCTGCGCCAACCACTTCGAGCATGACGGTGACGAGATCACCGTCGACGTCGACGAGCTTGAGGGTGTATCCGGGCACGTACTTCTGGACTTCGGCGACCATGTCGATGACGGCCCGCTCGATGGCGACGGCGTCGGGGTTGCGCACCTTGGCGTAGACGGTGTCGCGCATGTTCATCGGCGGCTCGGCCGGATTGATCACCGAGATGGCCTTGGCGCGGTCGGCGCCGGCCACCGTCGCGAGCGCGCGGCCCGTCTTCTCACTGAACTCACTGAGGTTCTGCCGGGTGCCCGGGCCGGCGCTCTTCGACGCGATCGCGGCGACGATCTCGCCGTAGGAGGCGTCGGCCACCTCGTTGATCGCATACAGGATCGGGATGGTCGCCTGCCCGGCGCAACTCACCATGTTGACGTTGGGTGCCCTGAGATGTTCGTGCAGGTTGACCGCAGGCACGACGTAGGGACCGACCGACGACGGGGTCAGATCGATGGCCGTGATGCCCGCCTCGGCGTAGCGGGGTGCCGCCGCAGCGTGGATCTTGGCCGAGGTGGCCTCGAAGATGAGGTCGGGCCGCTCGGGCTGTGCGAGGAGCCAATCGACACCCTCGGCGGAGGTTTCCAGTCCCTCCGCGCGGGCGCGGGCAATGCCTTCACTCTTCGGGTCGATGCCGATCATGTACTTGGGTTCCACGTTCTCCGAACGCAGCAGCTTGTACATCAGGTCCGTCCCGATGTTGCCCGATCCGACTATCGCGGCGGTCAACCGACTCATGGTGTTCTCCTCTACTCGCGGTGCGATACCGACGACGGTAGGTACTTGGTCCCGGCGAGCGGGCCGGTCGACGACGTACCCGGATCAACGGCGACGACAATCGGCGGTTGTTCGGCAATGCCGAACGTGGGTGACTGGGGTCACAAACACGGCCATGCTGTGAGCATCCAGTAGATGGAAGGTCCCCGCAGACGCGGTGCCCGCACGATTGACCACAGGAGAACCGATGAGCGAGAACCCCGCCCGTTTCGATGTCGCGCACCTGGCGCGCTGCGAACTCTTCAGCCCCAAGCCGCAGGAAACCGAGGACTTCTTCACCCGTTTTCTCGGGATGTACGTGACCAAGCGCGAAGGTCAGTCGGTGTTTCTCCGTGGTTACGAGGACCCCTATCAGTGGAGCCTCAAGATCACCGAGTCCGACCAGCCCGGCATGGGTCACGCAGCAATGCGCACCAGCTCACCGGAGGCTCTCGAGCGCCGGGCGTCGTCGCTCAAGGACGGCAACATCGACAGCAAGTGGCACGAAGACGAGTTCGGCTACGGCAAGACCCTGTCCTACAAGACCGCCGACGGCCACAACTTTGCCCTCTTATGGGAGGCCGAGAAGTACGTCGCCCCAACGGAATTGCAGAGCAAGATTCTCTCGCGTCCGTCGAAGAAGCCGTTGCAGGGCATTCCCGTGAAGCGCATCGACCACCTGAACCTGATGGCGTCGGACGTGACTGCGGTGAAGAACGAGTTCGAGCGGCACCTCGGATTCCGTACCACCGAACGCGTCGTCGATGGTGAGGTCGAAATCGGCGCATGGATGAGTTCGAATCTGTTGGGCCACGAGATCGCCTGCATGCGCGACATGACCGGCGGCGCAGGTAAACTCCACCACCTCGCGTTCTACTACGGTAACGGCCAGCACAACATCGACGCGGCAGAGATGTTCCGCGACTACGACATTCAGATCGAGGCCGGACCGGACGTGCACGGCATCACGCAAGGACAGTTCCTCTATGTGTTCGAGCCCGGCGGCAACCGCGTCGAACTGTTCGGCGAAGCGGGCTATCTGCACATGGATCCGGATGCACAGACCAAGACCTGGAACATGGCCGACATCGACACCGGCCTGGCCATTGGTGGGGCGAAACTCCCCTGGGAGACCTACTTCACCTACGGAACCCCCAGTCCACTCACGCTCGATCAGCACATCGAGCAGTTCGCGCACTTCGGCCCCGGGCAGGAACCGCCGGCCGTCGAAGCAGCCGAGGAGAACATCCCACTGGAGATCGACCACTCCCGCGCGGTGGCGGGCTCACCCGTCTGACCTGTACCTGCGTCGCTCCCGCCGCTTCCTGTGCTCTGGAAGCGGCGGGTCGCACGTTAGGGGTAACGGCAATGCCTCCCATGCGCGGGCGAAGTGGAGTTGAGTGGAAAGCATGTACGGAGCCGTATTGCATGCGCCACGGGACGTCCGCTTCGAGGAACGATCCGACCCCACCATCGTCGAACCGTCGGATGCGGTTGTCCGCACGGTCGCGGCCTGCGTCTGCGGGTCCGACCTGTGGCGATACCGCGGAATCACACCCGTGCCCAAGCCCATGCCGATCGGTCACGAGTTCTGCGGGGTGGTCACCGCGATCGGCGATGGCGTCACCACCGTGAAACCGGGCGACTTCGTGGTCGGCGGATTCAATCCCTCCGACAACACCTGCCCGCTGTGCCGCAAGGGCGCCACCGCCAACTGTCAGCACGGATCGCACTACGACGGCGCGCAGGCCGAGCAGATCCGCATCCCGATGGCCGACGGCACGCTGATCGCGACCCCCGAGTCGCCACCCGACGACCTGATCCCGAGCCTGCTCGCGCTGTCGGACGTCATGTGCACCGGGTGGCACGCGGCGGTGTCGGCAGGTGTCGGGCCCGGCACGAGTGTCGCTGTCGTCGGCGACGGGGCCGTCGGCCTGTGCGCGGTGCTCGCCGCGCGGCAGCTGGGTGCCCAGACGGTGATCGCCATGAGCCGTCATGAGGCACGCCAGAAGATCGCGAACGAATTCGGCGCCACCCACATCGTCCCCGAACGCGACGACGAGGGCATCGCCAAGATCAAGGATCTGACCGGCGGCATCGGCGCCGATTGCGTCCTCGAGTGCGTTGGCACCGAAGGAGCCCGGCTGCAGGCGGCGGGCTCTGTTCGCGATGGCGGCAACATCGGGCTCGTCGGGGTGCCGCACGGCGATCTCCCCATCGACCAGTTGTTCTGGCGCAACGTCGGCATCAAGGGCGGACCGGCGAATTGCCGAGCCTACCTACCTCACCTCATGGATCTGACGTGGTCGCGAAAGATCCACCCCGGCTTGGTCTTCGACCTCGACCTCCCGCTCAGCGACATCGCCGAGGCCTTCGCCGCCATGGACGAACGTCGCGCCATCAAGTCGCTCGTCACGCCCTGACACCGACCGGGCCGTCACCACGGTGCCGATGCTGGCGGCGATGACCAAGTCGATGGCCGCGAGTCGTAGTGGCCCGGTCGGCTGATTCAGCAACACCCAGCCGGCAAGTGCCGCGACGATGGGCTCCAGGCTCAGCAGGATGCTGAAGACATGTCGCGGAAGTCGGCGCAGCGCAGCGAATTCCAGCGTGTATGGGATGACCGACGACAGCACGGCAACCGCAAGAACACCCACCAGCAGAATTGGGTCATCGAGCGCACGCATTGCGCCTGATGCTCCCAACGGCAACACGAACACCGTCGAAAATGCCAGTGCGACAGCAAGTCCGCCGGCGCCCGGCACTGCGTCGCCGACTCGCGCACTCGCGATGATGTAGAGCGCCCAGAATGATCCGGCCACCAAGGCGAACAGAACGCCGACGAAATCGAGCGAATCAGCCTGCGTCGCGCTCTCGACGCCGAGCAGGCCGATACCGGTGAACGCCAGCGCAACCCAGGCCAGGTCGACGGCGCGACGCGACAGCACGGCCGACAGCAGCAGTGGTCCCAGGAACTCGATGGCCACCGCCGCGCCCAGCGGCAACCGCTCGATGGCGCAGTAGAACGACCCGTTCATCCCGCCCAGTGCGAGTCCGAACAACCCGACGGACCGCCACTGGGACCAGGTCCACCGTCGCACTCGCGGGCGAACCACGACCAGGAGGATCGCGGCAGCCAGTCCCAAGCGCATCGTGGTGACGCCCCACGAGCCCATGGCCGGAAACAGGTGCACCGCGATCGCCGCCCCGAACTGCAGCGATACGCATGATCCGAGGATCATCCCCACTGCGGGAGCAGATGCGGGAGTGCGTGCCGTCGTGCTCACGCATCAAGCATCGACTCGCATAATTGATCAGTCCAGTGAATGTTTCTGGCGCTGTATCATCACTTCAGCTAACCAATGGAGGCAGGATGCTGAACGTCGCACGGCTGCGAATCCTGCGCGAACTCTACCTGCGGGGAACGCTCGCACAGGTCGCTCAGGCGTTGTCGTACACGCCGTCGGCGATCTCACAGCAGCTCTCAATGCTCGAACGGGAAACCGGTGTCCAACTGTTGGAGCACGTAGGCCGACGCGTCCGTCTCACCGACGACGCACTCACGCTCGTCGCACATACCGAGGCGGTGCTCGCGCAGTTGGAGCAGGCCGAATCCGATCTCGCCGCCGCGCAACCGGCCGTACACGGAACGCTGCGCCTGGCGTCGTTCCAGACGGTGGTCCTCGAGATCGCACCGCGCGTGCTGACACTGCTCGAGCAGAGCCACCCGGCTCTCGAGGTGGAGATCACCATGCGCGAGGTCGACGCGGCATTCAGCGGCCTGCTGTCCGGCCTGTTCGACGTGATTCTCGGCGAGGAGTACCCCGGCCTCCCCGACCCGGTACGCGAGGGAACCGACCGAACCGACCTCGCGCCCGATCCGCTCTACCTCGCCGTGCCCTCGCACGGTCCGTGGGCCGCACGGCCCGGCACCATCGCCGAACTCGCCTCGACCCCATGGGCATTGGACCCGCCGGGCAGCGCGAGCGGGGATTGGGCCCGTGCCATGTGCCGCAGCGCGGGCTTCGAACCTCGGGTGCGGTTCGAGGGGCCGGATCCGCTACTGCACGCCCACCTCGTGCGCACCGGCCACGCGGTCGCGTTCGTACCCGCCCTGATCGCGACGGATCACCTCGAGGGCACCCAACTCATCGAGTTGCCCGGCAGGCCCGAACGCATCCTGTTCACCGCGGTGCGCGCCGGTCGAGCCGGACATCCAGCCGTGCGAGCACTCCGAGAAGCGCTCGCGCACAATGTCGCCGAACGTCAGCCGCGACGACCCACGCTATCGGTGAACTGATTCGCACCTGCGCGCCGGATGCGTCAACGTGCCGACAGCACCTGCGCACCATCCGCGGCGCGAACGTCGAGTGATCGAGATCGGGATGCGCCAGCATTCTGGTGAGAGTCGGCTTGTCCCACGGCCACAGGTCGACGGCACCGTTGGGGGTGAGATACCAGGAGTTACAACCGGTGTTCCAGACCGTCGGTGTCATCGCTTGCGTCACATCGGCATTGAACTTCTTGGTCGCTTCCTCGGTCACCTCGACCGTTGCGCTGGACGTCTGCTCGAGGTGATCGAGGAGGTCGGCGATGTAGCCTGCGGTGAGTTCGGAGGTGAGTTGCAGCGAGATCGAACCGGTGGGCGAGTTCGGCCCCAGCACCGTGAACATGTTGGGGAACCCAGGAACTGCGAGGGTCCGGTAGGCGCGCGGCCCGTCGGCCCACGCCTCGTCGAGCGTCATACCGTCTCGCCCGGACACGGTCATCGGCCGCGTGTAGTTGTGCGCATGGAATCCGGTCGCCAGCACGACCACATCGACGGGATGCGTTGTGCCGTCGGCGGTCCGAATGCCCTGAGCGGTGATCTCCGTAATCGGATCGTTGACGAGAATTGCATTGTGTGCCTGGATCGCACGGTAGTACGTGCCCGACACGACCTGTCGTTTGCAGAGCGGTTCGTAGTCGGGGGTCAGCACCGTACGGAGCGCACGGTCGCGTACCTGAACCCTCAACGACAGACGTGCGTACGCTTGGACGAGCCGGCGGCGCCAACTCGGACGGGTGGTGATGTCGGCAAGAATTCCTGAGCCCCAGAGCAGTGACTTTGTCAGCGTCTGATGCACCGGAGGGAGTCGTCGCAGAACCGACGACACAACTCGTGACTGCCGAATTCCCATGGGTGCCCACAGAATCCACTGCGGCGACCGGACGAAGTGGACGATCGAGGAGGCCGCGGGCTGCAGTGCCGAAACCACCTGAACCCCGGTCGATCCCGTGCCGATCACAGCGATGCGTTTGCCGTCGGTCACCACATCGCCGTCCCAGCGCGCGGTGTGAACCACCGGGCCGTCGAACTCTGCCAGACCAGGAATGTCAGGAATGGCGGGATGATGGAGAACACCGGTGGCACAGATGAGGACGTCGACGACCAGATCCTCGCCCGCTGCCGTCGAGACCGCCCACGTGCGGGCGTCGTCGTCCCAGGCGGCAGAGGTCACCTCGGTGTTGCACCGGATGTGCGGTGCGAGCCCGAACTGTTCGACGACATCACGGTGGTAGGGTTGAATCTCGCTGCCGTCGGCCCAGATTCGAGTCCAGTCGGGTTTCGGGGCGAACCCGAACTGATAGATCTGCGACGGTACGTCGCACGTCAGACCCGGATACCGATTCCAGTGCCACACACCGCCGACGTCGTCGCCCTTCTCGAGAACAGCCACGTCGGTGTATCCGCGTTCACGCAGTACGTGCAGCGCAGTGATGCCGGCGACCCCTGCTCCGATGATCAGGATTCGCGGCGCGGTCATCCACCGGCCTTGCTTTCCCTCAGAGCACGCCGAACGGTGTGCCACGCAGTGCGCATGGCGGATTCGAACGCTTCGGCGCGACGCCCTCGGTTCATGAAGTTGGCCCCGAGTCCAGCGAGATCGGCTGCAGTGGGCAGAATTTCGACCACCTGAGTGCCGCGGCCGCGAACCTCGGCGACCTCCCGGCGCAACAAGCTCGACATAGGTCCGCGCAACGCGGCCTGCTCGATCAGTCCACCCACGCCGGGTACACGCACTCCAGGATGTGACGCCATCGGAGCGATCACGTAGATGACGTCGGCATCCTCGGGTTCGATGAGATCGACGGAGGCGGTCGATGCCGCGCCACCGTCGACGTAGGACCTGCCGTCGATCACGACCGGCGGCATCCAGCCGGGGATCGCCCAGGATGATCGCAATGCCTCACCAACGGTGATAGATCCGGGTTCGGTTCCGCCCCATACGGTTCGCCGACCGGCGCGGTAGTCGAACGCGACCATGCGGGCATCGGGGTGAGCGAGCCAACCCGACGAGTCGGCATACCCGTCCGCCAGTCGTTGCAGCCACGCGGCATCGGCACGTCCGGTCGGTGCGATGCCGGTGAGCGCCGCCAGTCCGTGCTGTGATCGCAGCAGTCTCGGATTAAGCAGCGGCGGACGCGGGATCCGCGGCAGGCCGAAGGGCGTGTCGACGACGTGGCGACGCAATCGGAGGTCGGCGCTGGTGCCGCGCTGCATCGCAACGAGTTCGTCGATGTCGGCGCCGCCGCCGATGATGGTGACGAGTTCCGCGCCGGCCGACGTTCCTTGCAGGACATCGGCGTCGCGGGGTTCGGACCCGAGTTGTTCGGCCAGCGCGTGTAGGGCGGCTACGACCCACGCCCCACCGATCGTGCCGCCGCAGCCGATGACGATCGCGGTCTTGCTCATCGGTTCCCTCCTCGCGAGGCCACATCGGCACTGCCGGCGTGACGGGCAATCCGGTCGGTGTACGCGCGACGCGCATCGGCATCGAGCGAGGTCAACGCGCGATTGTCACCGATGAGCCGCCGCGCACGGGACTCCAGCCATTCGGGTACGAGGCCGTCGACCAGCGACCAGCCCGGCCCCAACCAGCGCGGTACCGAGACCTCACGCGCACCGCTGAGAGAGGCGCCGACGACGGCCTTGGCCACCTCGACGGGGTCGACGGTCGGCATGCCGTGCCCCAGCGGAGCGCCTGACGACAGTTCGGTCCGAACCGCCGACGGCAGGACGGTCGACACCACCACACCCTGCTCGATCAGTTCCCTTCGCGCAGCGAGTGATACACCGCGCGCGGCGAATTTGCTGGCGTTGTAGGCCACCATTCCGGGAATCGGGAGCCGTCCCGCCATCGACGCCACATTGACGATGCGCCCGCCCCCGCCGCGGATCATCTCCGGGGCGACCGCCCGCATTCCGTTGATGACGCCTCGTACGTTGACGTCCAAGGTCAGGTCGATGACGTCGTCGGCCTCGTCGAGGAACGGACCGAGTGGCATCACGCCGGCGTTGTTGACGAGCACGTCGATACGACCCGACTCACGAATCACCTCGTCGACAAACGTCTGCCACGACTCGCGATCCCGCACGTCGAGGCCCGCGGAGCGCACACCGGGCAAGCCTGCGGCGGTCTCCTGGGCCACGTCGGCGTCCAGGTCACCGATCCATACCGAAGATCCTTGAGCCGCAAACACTTCGGCGGTGGACGCTCCGATTCCGCGAGCACCGCCGGTGATCACCACCACCGAGTCGGACAGTGGTCGCGCTGTGAGTCGTCGCATGCATATCCTCGCCGTCGCCATTTCGGATACCGACGGTATTTGGATACTTCGAGAATGTCAATGGCCGTTGTCACGCTACAGTGTGACGGTGGCGCGAATGAGCAGGGCCGACCGTCAGGCCATCACTCGACGCGAGATCCTTGACGCCGCACGTGTGCGCTTTCTGCGCGACGGTTATCGCGCCACAAGCCTCGAACAGATCGCCGACGACGCCGGCTACTCCAAGGGAGCCGTCTACTCCAACTTCCAGAACAAGGCGAACCTCTGCCGCGTCGTCCTGCAGGGTGTGCAGCAGGAGAAACTCGCCGAGGTCGCCGACATCGTGGCCCGCAGCGACGGAGTCTCTGACCTTCAGCATGGGCTGGAGAAGTGGATGAGCGACACCATCGGCGACGTCGGCTGGACAATGCTGGAGATGGAACTCTCGCTTGATTCGCGCGGTGACCGTCGGGTGGCCGAGATGATCATGACCATGCACACCGGCATGCGGGACACGATGGTGTCGGTCATCCAGCAGGCCGCCGATCACCTCGGCCTGGGGGCCATCTCCGACGAGCAAGCCCAGGAACTGGCCGGGATGTTGACCGCGACCACCTTCGGACTCGGCGTCCAGCGTGCGGTCAATCCATCGGTGTCGATCGAGCCCGGCATGGCGGTAATCCGGACGATTCTGGCCACCTTTGTCGGCGCCGACTGACGTAACGAGCCCTTCGCCGATCGCCCCCCCCCCCCCGCTCCCTGAGGTGCTCGAGGCGCTAGCCGAGAGCCTCGAAGGGCCAGTGAGACAAGGCAATTAGACGACCACGTAGCTACGGTCACCAGGGGCTTCGAGGCTCGTCGACTTCGAGACGCTCCATGCTCGTACCTCGCATGGGGCTCCTCAGCCCGGCGGCTAGCGCTCCTCGCACCTCAGCCAGCGGGAGGGGCTCCGCCAGCGGAGACGCTACGACGACGTGCGCGCTCGCGGACACACCCAGGCACGCAAGAACTCTCGCAGTTCGTCGTCGGTACGCGGCGGGTGCGTGGGGTATTGCAGAAAGCTGAGCCAGACGCGCATCACCATCTCGGCAAGCCCCTGCATCGCCGTCTCGTCGTAGCCTTCGGCTTCCCAGTCCACCGACAGCCGGCGAAGCATCGACGCACCGAGCGCAATGGCACCGGCCGTGGTGGCCTCCTTTGTGAAGAACTCGGTCTCCCCGGCGCGCACGAGCAGGCCGATCGCCGGTTCGTCGGGCAGCACCCGCAGGCAGTAGATGATCGTCTCGGTGATCGCGTCCTGCGCTGTGGTGACGTGCGCGAGGTCGACAGCCATGCGATCGAGGAAGTCCTGCGCGCCGGCGGCGGCGACCGCGGCAAGCATGTCGTTGACCGTGGGGAAATACCGGTAGACCGTCTGGCGGGTGACGCCGATCTCGTTGGCCACGTCGGCCAGGGTGGTTTTCTGCGCGCCGTATCGGTCGACGCAGCGGATGGCCGCGTCCAGGATGCGCGACCGCGCCTCTTCCGAGTTTCGCGGCAGGTCACCCTGCCACCCACGTGTTCTCACCCGGACGATTTTCTCATGAGCCGCTGGCCGACGGTGTCGCCGGAGCCGCTTGCTGCTCAATCTCGACCGCAGCGCGTCCACGGAGCAACGCCGCGGTGAGCGATGTCCCGGCGACCACGAAACAGCACACGACGTAGAAGAGGTTGCCAGTCGGTGTGTCATTGACCGTGACCACGTCGGATGCGCCGATGACGTCGGGCAGAGCGGTGATCCACAGAATGGCCAGCACGGCGAGGTAGAGGACCGGGAAGACCCGCAGGAACGGCCGCGCGGTCCGCGCAGCGGTTCCCGACGGATCTCGGCGGTGACGCCACCAATGCGTCACCAGGATGTAGCCGCCGACCAGCCACAGCAGGGCGATCTCGATGCCGAGCACGATCGTCTGGCCGGTCAGGTTGGCGTTCTCGCGGCCGAATACCGCGGTCGGAATGCTGAACAGCGGCATGCAGACGACTGCCAGAGCCCCGGCCACCACGGTGCGCCACGTCAACGACCACCCGCGTGGCGGATTCCCGGCTCGCGTGGGGTCGGCGACCAGCTTCGCGCAGAAGTAGACGAGGACACCGAACGACACAGAAGCGAAGAGCCACACGCTGTTCAAGGGCACCGAGTCCATCAACGGAACCGCCGACGGGTTGCCGAGTTTGGCGGAGTCAGGTCCGTAGAACGGCTCGTCGACGTTCCAGGCCCACCACTTCAGTTGCGGTCCCAGCTGATCGAAGATCTCGTAGAACGCCTGGTAGACAAGTGCTACACCGACGGCACCCCGCAGCGTGGATCCCTTGCTGCCGTCGAAGATTCCCAGGGCACGCACGATCTCGTAGGCCACCTGACTGAGCGCCGGATAGAACGCAACGATGTACAAGGGTAGCCGGTCGTACATGAACTGCACGGTGAAGACGTTGTGGGAGAACATGAATCCCATCGCGTCTTGCATGCCGAACCACTCCGGGAAGTACAGCGGTGGCTCGATGATGAAAAGGTAGACGAGTCCACCGAACCACAGCGCGAGGTTGGTGGCGTCACCATCGTTGCGCAGGCGCCGGATCGCGTGGACGAGTGCGAGGATCGCGCCCACAACGATCGTCAGCTCCAGCACAGGCAGCGTCCAGTTGTCGAGGCCAAATGGATTCCGGAGTGTGACAAATGGATTGGAGTCCTGACAGTCGAAGCCCAGGTAGCGGGTGATGATGTAGGCGGGTGATCCGGTGTCGCACGATACCGCCATGATCAGACCACCTGCACGCGCGGGAGCACCGTGGCCGGGCCACCCGGCTGGGGCCGGCCATCGCGATAGATGTCCGACGGCGGGTCGGCTTGCGGATCGAATCCGATCGGCAGCCGGTTGCGACCCACTGCACGTTTGATGGCAAACCTGGCCAGCCCGAACAGCACTCGCGGACTGGTCACCATCGCGGTGACCGGTTGTTCGAGGTTGAACACCGCGGTGAAGGCACTCTCCACCGCTTTGTCCTCACGACTCGTCGCCGAGATCAGGTTGAAGATCGGCCATCCCGCGCGGGCGGCGATGCGCTGGCGCCAGCGGGGCGCGATCTCGGTTCCTTCGGCGTTCTCGTAGCCATGGTCTCGGGCCAGCGCGAGAACCCAGATGTCGTCCAGCAATTCGCGTTGCGCCGCGAAGTATCGCTGCGGGAAGGCGGCGTCGAGCAGGGCCTGACCGCGACGCAGCTCGACGTCGAGCATGTCGCTCAGCAGGACGGCGCTCTTGGCAGCCGACGTCATCCCCTGTGCGTAAAAGGGATTGAAGCCACAGATCGCATCACCGAGGACGATGAGGCCGGCGGGCGGGTTCTCGAGCTCGTCGAAACGACGCCGCTTGTTGCCGGTCGACTTGGTGACGAACACCTTCGACAGTGGCTCACACAACGCCATGATCTTGGCGAAGACGGGGGTCCGGAGCCGAGTGGCGGCGTCGTAGAAGTCGTTCTCCTTGCGCGGCATCGGGTGCCCCCAGGAGCCCATGGTCACGAGCACTCGGTCGCCTTCGATCGGGAAGATCTGGCACAGGAAGTCGTGTTCAGGCGGGTGCGGACCGGTGTCGCTGGTCGGCATCACCGACAGTTGGTGCCACCACCAGGACTCCGGCAGATCGGCCGGTTTCTGGAACCACTGGGTGGTGTAGGTGACCCCGGCGTCGAGCGATTGCACCGGCGCCTCCGGCCAGCCCGCCTTGACCAGCCAGTCCGACACGAGCGATCCGCGACCGAGCGTGTCGACAACGAGGTCACCCTCGATCAGCCGACGGTCGGGGCCGTCGTCACCGCCGGTCGCCCACACGCCGGTGACCCGGCCGCCCGACTCGGCGTCACCGACGATCTCGATGCCCTCGACGTTGACGCCCTCGACGACGTGAACATTCCTGAGCTCACGCAGCTTGCCGCGCAAGGTGCGCTCGATCAGCAGCCGCGACGCATACACCATGGTCATGGTGCTTTCCTGCCGCGGAATCCAGCCGCTGCCTTCGCAATGCGCGGCCGCCATCGACGGCATGAGATGCATTCCTCCGGCGTCGATCAAAGCGTCTTCGTAGCCGGGGAAGAGGGTGTCCATCGCGCGGCGACCCGCGTTGAGCAGGAAGTGCGGGTGCTTGCTCTGTGGCACTCCGCGCCGATGCTCGGCGTCGTCGGGTATGAGGTCGCGTTCGAGCACGACGACCTCGTCGAAATACGGCGCCAGCGCACCGGCCGCGCACATCCCCGCAACACTGCCGCCCATCACGACAGCACGCCCACCCAGTAGCCCCATCCCAGCCTCCGCGTTACGCCATACATCAATTGGATGGTGTATGACCATAGGCAGCGGTGCCGACGGGAGTCAATGAGGAAATATTCAACAACTGGTGACATTCTCCCGCTTGAGTCTTAAGCTCAAGTGCATGCGTGCGATGATTCTCAAAGAGTTCCGCGAGTTGCGGCGCGATCCGCGCACGCTCGCGATGTTGATTGCGCTCCCGTTGCTGCTGCTGGTCATATTCGGTTACGCCGCAAACTTTTTCGTCTCCTCGACGGAAACGGCGGTCGTCGGTCCACAAGCCCAGCAGGTGGCCGACCAACTGCCGTCGTACTTCGACGTCAAGACCATCGAGCCCGGCGACACCGAGCAGGACGCGGTGAACCTGTTGAAGGAGAACAAGGTTGACGTCGCGATCGTCACCGGACAGACACCGGCTCTGGCGTTGGTCGACGGCTCCAATCTGTTCTCGGCCCAGTCCACGGTTGCCGCCCTCAACAAGGCCGGCAACATGGTGAAGACGCAGGTGCTGTTCAATCCCGACCTGAAGACCTCCTGGGTGATGGTGCCCGCGATCATCGGGCTGATCCTCACCTTCATCGGAACCATCGTCACCAGCATCGGCCTGGTGCGCGAAAGAGAAGCGGGCACACTGGAACAGCTGGCCGTCATGCCCATCAAACCCAGCCAGGTGATCCTGGGCAAGATCGCCCCCTACTTCCTGCTCGCGGCGATCGACATGATCATCGTGACCCTGTTGGGTATGTGGCTGTTCGGTGTTCCCTTCAACGGAAATGTGTTGACGTTCGCGCTCGGCGGCGGGATCTTCTTGTTCGTCGTACTAGGCCTCGGCGTGCTGATATCGACGATCTCGCAAACCACCGGCCAGGCAATTCAAACGGCTTTCTTCTTCCTGTTACCCCAGATCCTCCTGTCGGGCATGATCTTTCCGCTCGACGCCATGGCCGCCGGCGTGCGCTGGATCGGCTACCTATTGCCGCTGACCTACTTCACGATGATCTCCCAGGGTGTCATGCTCCGAGGCGCGCCGATATCTTCGCTCTGGCTGCCGCTGCTGATTCTGACCGTGATGGCCGTCGTGGTGTTCACCGGAGCGACGTTGCGGTTCCGGCGAGACCTGGCGCCCAATGCACCCAAGGCGCGCAGCGTCACTGCACCGGCCGATGCCTCGTGATCGCCTCGGCCACATCGATATCCGTCCAGTTCGGCGACACAGTAGCACTGGACGGCGTGTCGGTGGAACTGCCCGCCGGCACCGTGGTCGCGGTGGTCGGCGGTGACGGTGCGGGCAAGACCACGCTGCTGCGGGCGTTTGCGCGCAAGGTGATTCCCAACTCGGGACAGGTGACGTCGCCCGACAAGAACGGCCTGGGCTTTCTGCCTGCGGGACCGGGCAATTGGGGTGCGCTGACCGTCCGGCAGAACCTCGATTTCGTCGGCGGTATCTACGGGCTCTCCGGAGCCGAACTGGCCGAACGCCGTGAGGAGATGATCACTCGCGCCGGTCTCGGCGTCGCCGCCGACCGGCTGGCGTCGGCACTGTCCGGTGGCATGCGTCGCAAACTGGCCGCGTCGATGGCCATGATCCACCGCCCGAAGCTGATCATCCTCGACGAACCCAGTACCGGCGTCGATCCGGTCAGCCGAATCGATCTGTGGCGCATGATCTCCGAGTGCGCCGCCGATGGCGCCGCGGTGATCATGTCGACGACCTACCTCGACGAGGCCGAGCGTGCGGGCTCACTCCTGGTACTCGACGGTGGACGCACCCTCGCGCAAGGTTCCTACGACGACGTCCGGGCCGGATTTCGTGGAACCATCACGCGCGCAACCCGACCGGTGCGACCTGAATGGTCGTGGCGTCGTGGCCACGAGCGTCACGAATTCTGGCCCGACGGCTCGACGCCCGCAGACATCGATCCGGGCTCTGTCGTCGAACCCGACCTCGAGGACATCGTCATCTCACTGTCGCTGCAACGACAGCTGGCCGCGGGAGCGCCGGCATGAGCAGCAACGCAGTCATTCGCGCCACATCGGTCACCAAGAGGTTTGGTGACTTCACCGCCGTCGACGACGTCACGATGGACGTCAAGCCCGGCGAGGTCGTCGGGCTGCTCGGAGCCAACGGCGCCGGCAAGACCACCCTGATCCGCATACTCCTGGGACTACTCCGACCCACCGAGGGCACAACCTCCCTGTTCGACGGTCCGCCCGATCGCGACCGGCGCGCACGCCTCGGCTATGTCCCCCAGAACCTCGGTTTGTATCGGGACCTGACCGTCGCCGAGAATCTCGATTTCTCCACCGGAACCTATGGTGTTACAACACCGGCCTTGCCCGACGATCTCCGGTCGCATGCCGACACCCTGGTCGGCGAGCTCCCGCTCGGCGCGCAACGACGGATCGCGTTCCTCGTCGCCCTCGCGCACTCCCCTGCCGCACTTGTGCTCGACGAACCGACCTCGGGGGTCGACGCCCTGTCCCGTGCACGGCTGTGGGACACCATCCGAGGTGAATCCGACAAGGGCACCGGCGTTCTCGTCACCACCCACTACATGGAAGAAGCCCAGGAATGCGACCGGCTGTTGCTGATGTCGTCGGGCAAGCTCGTCGCACACGGCAGCGAAGCCGACATCATCGGCGACACTCGCGCAGTATCGGTGAGCACCGACGACTGGCAGCAGGCCTTCGCGGTCCTGAATGCGGCGAGTGTGCCGGTCATCCTGTCCGGGCGCGCAATTCGCGTCGCCGACACCGACACGGCCAAGCTCGATGCGATCCTCGATCAGGCAGGCATTCCCGCCACCATCACGCCCGTGCCGGCCACCATCGAGGAGAAGATGCTGGTTCTCGCCCGGCACGATTGACCCATGAGCGAACGAAAACGGGGGCGACCGCGCCTCGATGCCGGACGACCGGACTCGCGGGAGGCGATCCTGACCGCAGCCCGAGAGCTGTTCGCCGAACGCGGATTCGACCGAACCACCATGCGCGCCATCGCTTCACGTGCCGGCGTCGACCCCGCCCTGATCCACCACTACTTCGGCAACAAGAACGCACTGACCGTCGAGGCCCTGCGCCCGCAGGTCGACCCGACCGCCGTTCTCGGCGGACTCGACGCCTACGCCCCACATCTCGGAACCGAGTTCGTCACCCGCGTGCTGACGATCTGGGAGAACGACGCCGCGCAGCGCGAACGTGCGATCGCGCTGTTGCGCATCGCCGTCACACACGACGAGGTCGCCGAACGGATGCGTGCTTTCTTCATCGGGATGGCGACCATGGTGCTCGGTGACTTCGCACTCGCCGAGGATCGCGAGCTCCGCATCGCCTTGATCGCCAGCCACGTCCTGGGAATCCTCATGATGCGGTTCGTCTTGCGCCAACCCGACATTGCCGGCGCCGACATCGGCGACCTCGCCGCCCGCATGGGTCCCGCGATCGATCACTATCTGACCGGCGGCACCGCCGTGTGAGCTAGATCGGCCATATCTTCACCTGATTGCGTAACTGAGGATATGGGCAACGGATACCTTCACTCGACACCGGCCGGCCGCTACTCACGTCACTTCCCGCTGAAGACCGGGAATGCGCCCGCTTCGCCGTAGTCCCGAATGTGCATGCCGCGCAGCGTGTTCATGTCCTCGGCGGAGATCGTGAAGTCGACTTGCGCGTTGCTCCGCATGTGCTCGGGATTGGCGGTCTTCGGCAGAGACACCGCCCCCAGCTGCAGTGTGTAGCGGATGCACAGCTGGGGCACCGTGACGTCGTAGCGCTCGGCAATCGCGACGATGTCCGGATTGTGGAGGATCTCACCGTGGCCAATCGGTGAATACGCCTCGACGAGAATGCCTTTCCCGTCGCAGTAGGCAATGAGCTCGGCCGGGGTGTTGCCCGCGTGCACAAGGATCTGGTTGACGTGCGGCGCTACCGTGCTGGCCGCCAGGATGCTGTCGAGATCGTGCTCCTCGAAGTTGGAGACCCCGATCGACCGGAGCTGTCCCGCCTTGTGGGCGTCCTCGAGCGCACGCCACGCTTCGCGGTTGCCCTCGGCGTAGTCGCCGCCGCGCCAATCGCCCCACGGCTGCGGGCTGTGGATCAGCATCAGGTCGAGGTAATCGAGCCCCATCGTCGACAGTGATCCTTCGATCGCATTGACGGCGTCGTCGTAGTTCTTGATCTCGGCAGCCAGTTTGCTGGACACGAACAGTTCATCGCGGGCGACACCGCTGGTGCGGACACCTTCACCGACGCCGCGCTCATTGCCGTATGCCTGCGCGGTATCGATGTTGCGGTAGCCGACGTCGACGGCGTCGCGTACCGCCTGGGCGGCCTTGTCGTCGTCGATGAACCACGTCCCCATGCCCAGCTTGGGAATCGTCACGTCGTTGGACAGTGTGTAGGTTTCGTCGAGAATCACGCTGTGTACTCCTCATCGGTGACGTGGTCGAGCCAGGTGACGACCTCGCCGTTCTCGTCGGCCTCCTGCATGGCGACGTGCGCCATGAAGCGGTCGGCTGTCGCGCCGTGCCAATGCTCTTCGCCAGGCTCGATGTAGACCACGTCGCCGGGCCGGATCTCCTGTACGACACCGTCTCGGGTGGCAACGAGGCCGATACCGTCTGTGACGTACAGGGTTTGGCCCTTCGGATGGTGGTGCCAGGCGGTGCGCGCGCCGGGCGAGAACCGGACGTGCGCGCAACCGATGGCTGTCTGTTCATCTGGGTTGCGAATGCCGTCGATCTGGACGGTGCCGGTGAACCAGTCGGCCGGTCCGGCCCCAGTCTGGCCGCCACTCTTGGTGTACTTCATCTCGCGTTCCTCCGTTACCGGATATCGTTGTCCGCTTACCACGATACTCACCAAGCGGATATAGTCAATCCGCTTATGCTAGGGTTCACGTCATGGCACAGGCGGACGCAGCCCGACCGCTCCGCAAGGACGCACAGATCAACCGCGAGCGACTACTGGAAGCCGCCCGAGAGTTGTTCGCCGCGAAGGGTCTTGACGTCACACTGAACGACATCGCCCACCACGCGGGGGTCGGCGTGGGCACGGCTTACCGACGTTTCGCGAACAAGGGCGAGATCATCGACGCGCTCTTCGAGGAGCGACTTCAGGCCGTCGAGGCCGTCGCCCGGGAAGCACTCGATGAACCGGATCCCTGGCTGGCCCTCACCAGTTACCTGCGCCGCACCCTGCAGATGCAGATCGGCGACCGCGGACTCCACCAGATTCTCAGCGACCCAACGCTGGGCGACGAACGCATCAACGACGTCCGCGTCCGCATCGCACCGCTGATCGTCGAACTTGTCGACCGCGCCAAGCAGGCCGGCGTCGTCCGCGACGACTTTGCCCCCACCGACGTCACGTTCATCCAGTCGGCGATGGCGCCGATCATGGACAGCACACGCGACGTCGCACCCGATCTGTACGAGCGCTACCTGACCTTCATTTTCGACGGAATTCGCAGTGACAGACAGTTCTCCCCGCTACCGGCACCCGCGCTGAGTTCCGCGATCACCCACAGCGCGATGACCCGCAAACGTCGCTCGGGGTCCGCTACCTAGCTGGCGGTCCCCCGGTCATCGACGATCGTCATCGTCGGCCACGGCGGTTGCTTGTACACCGCTGCCGAGCCCAGGGTCGCGGCGACAAGTCCGGTGACCACGCCGCTGAGCGCGACCCTCCCCTGATCGACTATCGGCGTCCATGTGGCAGTTCCGTCGCTGATCGTGAATGCGCCCATGGCAACTGGGCGACCGAACAGCCCGCGCCGACTCACCGGGATGAACGTCGTATGCTCGTCGACGGTGATCGGATCACCGAAATGTTCTGAGATGGACGGGATTTCGCCTGAGCTCATGAGTCCTCCTGGTGGACAATCCATCGGGTTCTACGCACGTCGCCCTCAATTTTCGCACAGACGTACGAGGCCGGAAGCTCTCGCCGAAAGTCTCCGCCCCTGGCGGCTGCCCGCACTGCAACCGCCATCTGGCGGTCGACACCACCACCAACTCCGTCGGGTCGGCGGTTTCGGCTGGGTCACATCGTTCCTAGACTGTGTTCCATGACACAGCCCGCCGGCTCGACGGAGAGCGGCCCACCGTTCGACGCCGAGTTGCGGGCCAGCCTCGCCGTTGTGGGCGGCACTTTTCCACCCACGGTGACGCCGGACCTCATCGGGTTCATGCGGCAGTCCTATGCCTCACGCCCGTTGGCCGACACTATGCGGGGACGAGCCGTCGCACATCGAGAAGCGACCATCGAGGGATTTCGGGGCGACCCGGTCACCCTATCCATCTTCACTCCGCTCGGGATGACGTCGCGGCGGCCGGCCATCGTCTACGCCCACTCCGGCGGATTGATGTTCGGGGATCGCTTCAACGCGCTCGACGCCAGCTTGGATTGGGTGGAAAAGCTTGGTGCAGTGCTGATCTCGACCGAGTACCGATTGGCTCCAGAGTTCGCCGATCCATATGCGCGCGAAGACATGTACGCGACCCTCGACTGGGCCGCCCGCAATGCCGAGCGCGTCGGCATCGATCGGCGTCGACTCCTGGTCGCGGGAGCCAGTTCCGGTGGTGGTCTCGCGGCGGGGTTGGCGTTGGCCGCACGTGACCGCGACGGACCGGCCATCCGCGGCCAGTTGCTGTCCTACCCGATGCTCGATGACCGCGGGATCGCGCCATCCACACAGCAGTTCGACGGCGTCGGGGTGTGGGATCGGGTGTCCAACGAAACCGGTTGGCAGGCCTACCTTCAGGATGCATATCGAACCGACGCAGTGTCGCCATATGCGGTTCCCGCGCGGGCGGAGGATCTCCGCGGGCTGCCGCCGGCCTTCCTCGACGTCGGCGATTGCGAGATCTTTCGCGACGAGGTCGTTGCCTACGCCAACAGTTTGTGGGCGGCCGGGGTCAACGCCGAACTCCACGTCTGGCCCGGCGCGTTCCATGCCTGCGACATCTTCGCCCCGCACACCGCGATGGCGAAAGCGATGCTGCACACCCGCTTTTCGTGGGTACAGCGAATGCTCGCCGACTGAACCCCCCACTGATCCACGAGCGTCCCCAATGGAAGGAATAACAATGAGTGCACCCACCATCGACCCGAAGAAGGTCGAAGATGCCGCGAGCGCGGTCATCGCCGCCGCGTCGGCCGGGACGGATCGCGTACCCGGTGTGGTCGCCGGAGTAACCACCGACCGCGAGACCATCGTGCTGGAGTCCTCCGGGCGTCGAGCACTGGACAAAGACACTCCGATGACCACCGACACGGTCTTCGCGATCTTCTCCACCACCAAGGCGATCACCGGCACCGCGGCGCTGCAACTCGTCGAGCGCGGCCAATTGGATCTCGATGCACCCGCGCGCGAGTACGAGCCACGACTGGGTGAGGTGTCGGTCATCGACGGATTCGACGACGCCGGGCAACCTCGCCTACGGGCACCGAAGTCGGAAATCACCACCCGTCAACTCCTTACCCACACAGCGGGTTTCGGCTACGACTTCTTCAATGAAACCTACAACCGTCTCGCCACCGAACACGGCCAACCCAGCATCGTCACCTCGTCGATGGCCTCACTGAGAAGCCCGCTGCTGTTCGACCCGGGCACCGAGTGGGAGTACGGCAGCAACATCGACTGGGCAGGACTGGTCATCGAGGCGATCGCCGGACAGCGACTCGGCGAGGTGGTCACGGAGAACATCCTCGACCCGCTCGGCATGACCGACACCTCGTTCACTCGCAACGACGACATGCGGAGCCGGACCGCCACGATGCACCATCGCAACGCCGACGGCTCGCTGACTCCCGATCATGGCTTCGCACTTCCCGACGACCCCGAGGTGCACATGGGCGGACACGGCCTCTACTCGACCGTGGGCGACTACCTCACATTCATTCGCATGTGGCTCAACGACGGACGCGCGGACTCGGGCGCACAGATTCTCCGACCGGACACTGTGGCCGATGCCGGGCGCAATCACCTCGGCGAGCTGAAGGTGAAGATGCTGCCCGGCGTGATCCCGGCGTTGTCCAACGATGCCGAGTTCTTTCCCGGGATGCCGAAGTCGTGGGCGCTCACATTCATGATCAACGACGAGGACGCGCCGACCGGCCGGCCCGCCGGCGCTCTGGCCTGGGCAGGTCTGGCGAACCTCTACTACTGGATCGACCGGCAGAACAAGATCGGCGGCTACTGGGCGACGCAGATCTTCCCGTTCGCCGACGCGGCATCGGTGGGCGGCTACCTCGATTTCGAGACCGCTGTGTACCGCGCACTCGCGCACTGACCCGGCGCTGCGCGTCGTCGGGCCCGACCGACCTCGGGTACCGGCGACGCGGCGTAGGGTCGACGACATCATCTCGGCCGGACCTCAGGAGGCGTCGTGCAGGAACTCCTCGGTCGGATCGCCGCTCTGGATCCGACCGCAAGTCTCGGTCTGCGGGTCATTGCCTGTTTCGACGAACTCATCGTCGGCCAGGTGAATATTCATGGGCTGCTTGCCACCGCCGCAGCCCTGGCCGGGTGTCCCGCCGGGTGTTCGTTCGGCCCGCGCGTCTCGCCTCTCGGGGAGACACTCGCCGGCGATCCGCCCACTGGCCGACTCAGCCACGGCGTCGACTCCGACGCCGCGGTATGGCTCGAGCGCGCCGGACCCGAGGAAGCCAATGACGCCATCATCCTGGAACGGCTCGCGCTCGCCGTCGGTATCCGGCGGTCCGGCGCCAACCCGGATGCAGCTCGACGCGATATCGCGGTTCTGCTCGGCCGCGACCACCCCGTCGATGAGCGGTCGGAGGCCGCCGCCCGACTCGGACTCTCACCGTCGCAGCGGTACCGCGTGTTGACGCAGCCGCTCTTCGCAGAATGGGCGTCGCATCCGAACTGGCCGAGCGATGTCATCTCCACCTCGCTCGGCACGATCCACACGCTGATCGCTCCCGCCTCGGTCACAGCCGACGACGCGCCTGCCGCACCCTGCGGGCTCGGGGTGACCGGCGCGATCCCCGATCTGGCGTTGTCGTTCCGCACCGCGCTCATCGCGCTTCGGCTGTGCGAGCGCCCCGCCAGCAGCGCTGTCGATGCCGAACGCTACGGCGGCCTCATCCACATGCTGGCCGAGTCGCCGTCGACGGCGACCAATCCCGACGTCGACCGCCTCGAAACGCTCCTCACCGAGCACACCTGGGCGTCGGCGACGATCGTCGCGGTCATCGAGTCCTCGAGCGCCCGGCAGGCCGCCCGCTCGCTCGACATCCATCATTCGACGATGCAGGTGCGCGTCGAGACCCTCTCGGGTGAGCTCGGATTCGACCCCTTCGACGGTCTGGGCAAGGCCCGCTTGGGAGTCGCCTACCTGGCCTGGCGGATGCGTCATTCCCGCGCGCTGGAGCTTCCGCCACCGCAGTGAGAGTCACGCGGACAGATCAGAGGATGCGGTGACGCTTGGCCTCGGCCACCCACGAGGGAAACTCGGAGAGCAATCGGTCGTAGAGTTCTTCGTCGGGCAGCTTGTCGATGTTGTCGACCGCGAAGAACCCGACGTTGTCGACGAGCCGGCCGGGTAGCGTGTCGAATTTCTCGAGAATCCCGAAGTTGGCGCGGCCGAGACCGACGAACTGCCAGAAGATGGGTTCCGTTACCGCGCTGCGCAATTGGTCTTCGATCTCCTTGTTGCGGTAGACGCCGCCATCGGAGAAGAACAGCACCAGCGTCGGGACTGGCTGAGGGTCCTTGGCGACCAAGGCGCGGACGTCGGCGATCACCTTCTGCTCTTCGTTACCGATGCCGAGGTTCCTCATATCGAGCTGGCCGTTGGCGAGGTTCTTCGAACGCTTGGTGCCCCTGCCGATCTTCATCTGGCCCACCCGCACGTGCAGGCCGATCCATTCCGGCAGGTTACCGATCTCGAAGTCCGGCAAGCGAGCACTGTTGGACGCGAAGATGAAGGCCTGCATGGTCCCGTCGTCGTCGAGCTGTGCGGCAACGGCCGCCATCCGTTCGACGACGCCCGCGACAACACCTTTGGAGTACAGGCCAGACATCGATCCCGACGCGTCGAGGACCAAGATCACCCGGGCCTTGAGTTGCCCGGCGCCACGCTTCTCCAGCGACACCGCGACCTTCTGCTTGCGCAGGTCGAGGCGCTTACGCATGTCGATCGGCAGGCGGTCCATGCCGGGCGTCGACTGTGCAACCGACGTGGCCGAGGTCGGGATACGTGCGGGTTCGTCGTCGACGCTGACCCCGTGGTCGGTGACCAGCGCAGCGAATCCCCCGGCGTACCCCTGCCCGACAGCCCGAACCTTCCAATGCCCTTGGCGCCGATAGAGATCGAGGGCGATGACGATCGATTCGGTGTCAAGACCGTCGATTCGATACTCGAACAGTACATTTCCGGCCCCGTCCCAGAGCCACGCGACGGGTGCCGCATGGTTGCCGAAGCGGCCCGCCGCGTCGTCGAGGGTGATGACGGTCCGCACCTGACTGATCTCGGCCGGGATGCCGGAAAGCGCGATGGCCAGGGTGGCCGGTTGTCCGGCCTGCGCCAGGTGCAGGCGAACTCCGGGGCCGGCGAGCTGGTTGTAGAAGACGAAATCGTGGTCGCCGCGAACGGTTCCCGCGTCCGTGACGAGAAGCGCGGACAGGTCGGCTGCGGCGTCGAGGGTGAGCGTCACCGCCACGTCTGACACTGTCAGCGGTGCGTTCTGACCTTTGCTCAGTACCTGGTGCGTGCCGGTCACGACTGCAGGATAGTCGAGACGACACCTCAACGATCGCCTGCGCGGGCGTACCATCGACGCCATGCGCGCCGTCGTGTACGACCGCTACGGGATGCCCGACGTCCTGAGAGTCGACGAGATCCCGATTCCCACACCCGCGGCAGGGCAGGTGCGGGTCAAAGTGGCCGCCACCTCGATCAACCTCAGCGACTGGGAGTGTCTGACCGGCTATCCCGCGTACGCACGGATGGGTGGGCTGCGGCGGCCGGGCAAGCACATCCTCGGTTCGGACATCGCCGGCTGGGTCGACGATGTGGGTGCGGGCGTCACCCGGTTCCGGCCTGGTGACGAGGTGTACGGCGATAACATGCGCCTCAAGGGCGGCTTCGCCGAGTACGCGACCGTCGACGAGAAAGCATTGGCCCACAAGCCATCCGAGCTGACCTTCGTCGAGGCGTCGACGATCCCGCAGGCTGGACCGATCGCCCTTCAGGGCACTGCGGGCGCCACCGACGGATGCCGAGTTCTGATCAACGGCGGCGGGGGCGGGTCGGGCGCCTTCGCGATCCAACTCGCCAAGCAGGCCGGTGCTCATGTCACCGCTGTGGACAACGCCGGCAAACTCGACTTCATGCGATCAGTCGGTGCCGACGCGGTGATCGACTACCGTACAACGGATTTCACCGAGGACAGCCACGACCTGATCCTCGACCTCGTCGCCCACCGCTCGGTGTTCGCGTATCGCCGGGCGCTGTCACGCGGCGGGCGATACCGGTGCGTTGGCGGATCAGTACCCACCTTGGTGCGGCTGCTCACTGCGGGCTTCGTCGTCGGCCCTGTCAGCGGGCGTCGAATCGGTGTCCTCGCAGTACGTCCCGGGCCGCAGTACTTCGAACCGCTGGCAACGCTGTGCAGCGCTGGCGAGATCGCGATCCACGTGGAACGCACCTACGGCCTCGACGAGGTTCCCGAGGCGCTGTCACATGTGGGCAACGGCCACGCGCTCGGCAAGGTCGTGGTCACGCCGTAGCGGCGTCAACCCCGCTGACCTCACGACGTCAGTCACCGTCCAGGTCGGCCAACGCGGCCCTCGCATTCTCGAGTTCTTGGCTGAGTTCGGCGACCCGCTTCTGCGCCGCCTCCCGTGCCGACGCGATGACACCGTCGACAGCGGCAATCGCCGCATCGTCGCCGAGTTCACGCACGGCCCGAGCCACCCGATCCGCGGTGACCTCCACCGGTTTTCCCTGCTTCTTCGCGCCGCGCGACACCGACACCGTCCACGTGCTCGCGCCTGCAGAGGTGACCGTCACACTCACCGCCGCCGTTGATTCCTTGCTGCGACGCGAAGACGCTTTCGCCGGAACGGGTTTCGGACTCGGCGAACTCACTACCTCCGGCGCGGGCGCAGGTGAGGATGCGGGCGTGGCGACCGGCGTCGATTCCCCTCGAGACTGCCGGGGGGTTGACGGCTTTGCCGGCGCCCGGGTAGGCGCCTGGGAGCGAGTCCTATTCAGCTCGTTCGCCTCGAACGGCAACTCGTCGTCGACGCCCTTGGGCCGCACCGTGACGGTCGACCCGTCGACGCCGACGACACGCGCAGACGCGCCTGCCTCGAGCCCCAGGGACACCATCGGCTCTCGCAGGTACACGGTGACACGTTTGCCCGCTTCCACCCCCGCCGCCAACGCGACCAGGTCGTCGGCGGTCAATCCATTCACCTTCTGCACACTCACCGATCCATCTTCGCACACATGTGCGATGGGCGGGGCCGACGCCTCTCACACCTTCGGTTGGCCATGGACATTCGGAAAAAACTGAGTACGCTCATTAATGAGCACAGTCATTATCGTCCACGACCGGATCACCGTCCCGGGTAGCGATCCACGGAGGAGTTTGCAGTGCCGGACACGTCACCATCGGCAGGACTTCGCGAACGCAACATGCGCGACAAGCAGGAACGGATATTCCGTTCTGCTGCAGGACTCTTTTCTGATCACGGGTTCGAGTCGGTGTCGACGAACGAAATCGCGAAGAAGGCCGGCGTCGCATCCGGAACGGTCTTCCGATACGCGGCCACCAAGGGCGAGTTGCTACTGATGGTTCTCAACAAGGAGCTGGGCCAGGCGATCGCGGCCGGAGCCCAGCGGGCCACATCTCTGCCCGATACTTCGGCGGCCATCACAGCGATGATTGTCCCCATCCTGGAGTATGCGGTCGCGCACCCCGAAAACGGGCGGACCTACCAGCGCGAATTGTTGTTCGGCGACCCGTCCGACCGATACCGCGCCGAGGGGCTTGCACTCGTTCTCAAGCTGCAGAACACCATCGCCGAAAGATTGATGGCCGACGCGGAAAAGGCGGGGCTGCAACCAGATCCGAATGCAGCTCTACTGGTAGGCAACATGATCTTCGGAGTCGTGCATCTGACGCTGGCGCGCCCGAGTACCGGCGCGCATCCCGACCGGGACCCGGTGACCGACATCCGGAACCAGATCGATGCTGCCACGGCCGGCTACCTCCACCGCCTACCGCCCATCAGCCCCACGAAAGGAAGCTGAATCATGCAGTACACCAACGGAAACTACGAGGCATTCGCCCGTCCCCGCAAGCCGGCCGGAGTCGACGACAAGTCGGCCTGGTTCGTCGGCGCCGGACTGTCGTCACTGTCGGGCGCGGCATTCCTCATCCGTGACGGACGGATGGCCGGGGATCGGATCACCATTCTCGAACGTCTCACGCTGCCCGGCGGCGCGCTCGACGGCATCAAGGAACCCGAGAAGGGCTTCGTGATCAGGGGCGGTCGCGAGATGGAAAACCACTTCGAATGTCTCTGGGACCTGTTCCGCTCGATCCCGTCGCTGGAGATCGACGGCGCCAGCGTGCTCGACGAATTCTATTGGCTCAACAAGGACGACCCCAACTATTCACTGCAACGCGCCACCGTCGAGCAAGGCAAGGACGCGCACACCGACGGGCTGTTCACCCTCTCGGAAAAGGCACAGAAGGACATCATCAAGATCTTCCTCGCGACCCGCGAGGAGATGGAGAACAAACGCATCGATGAGGTCTTCTCCCAGGAGTTCCTGGACTCCAACTTCTGGCTCTACTGGCGCACCATGTTCGCGTTCGAGGAATGGCACTCCGCGCTGGAGATGAAGCTCTACCTGCATCGGTTCATCCACCACATCGGTGGTCTGCCCGACTTCTCGGCGCTGAAATTCACCAAGTACAACCAGTACGAATCGCTGGTCCTGCCGCTCTACACCTGGCTGCTCGATCAGGGCGTCACGTTCCGATTCGACACCGAGGTCACCGACGTCGACTTCGACATCCACGGTGAGCGCAAGCAAGCCACCTACCTTCACTGGGTCGACGCCGACGGAGATGAGGGCGGCACATCGTTGACCGAGAACGATCTTCTCTTCATGACCATCGGGTCGCTCACCGAGAACTCCGACAACGGCGATCATCACACCCCCGCCGCGCTCGACGAGGGACCCGCGCCCGCGTGGGACCTGTGGCGTCGCATCGCCGCCAAGGACCCGTCGTTCGGCCGCCCCGATGTCTTCGGCGGCCACATCCCGGAGACCAAATGGGAGTCGGCCACCGTCACTACCCTCGACCGCCGGATTCCGGCCTACATCGAGAAGATCTGCAAGCGAGACCCGTTCAGCGGCAGGGTCGTAACGGGTGGCATCGTCACGGCGAAGGACTCCCGTTGGCTGATGAGCTGGACGGTCAACCGGCAGCCCCACTTCAAGCAGCAGCCCGCCGACCAGATCGTGGTGTGGGTCTATGCGCTGTTCGTGGACGAGCCCGGCGACTATGTCACCAAGACGATGCAAGAGTGCACCGGCGAGGAGATCACCCAGGAGTGGCTGTACCACCTGGGCGTTCCGGTCGAGGACATTCCCGAGTTGGCGGCGAACGGCGCCAAGACGGTGCCGGTGATGATGCCGTACGTGACTTCGTTCTTCATGCCTCGTCAGGCCGGCGACCGCCCCGACGTGGTGCCGGCAGGTGCGGTGAACTTCGCCTTCATCGGGCAGTTCGCCGAATCGGCACAGCGCGATTGCATCTTCACCACCGAGTACTCGGTCCGCACGCCGATGGAAGCCGTGTACACCTTGCTCGACATCGAGCGTGGTGTCCCGGAGGTGTTCAACTCCACCTACGACGTGCGGGCGCTGCTGGCCGCGACCAGCCGGTTGCGCGACGGCGAGGAGGTCGGTCTGCCAGGGCCGCAGTTCCTGCGCAACAAGCTGATCGGCAAGCTCAACGAGACCCAGATCGGGCAGCTCCTCTCCGAGAACCACATCCTCTGAGCATGCCCGCCTGACCCACCACCACCTCCTGCGTCCCGGCGAATGCCATCGCCGGGACGCCTCGTCCCACACACCCTTCGGAGGTCCATCATGACGTTGTTGTCTGGCGAGCCGTTGTCCTTCGGCACCCACTACCGCCGCCTCTTGATCGGCGTCGTGGTCCTCGGCGCCCTCACCCAGTTCCTTCTCGGCACCTTCTATCTCGGGGTCGGTCACTCGCCGGAGCCGCGGAACCTTCCGGTCGGTATCGTCGGGCCGCCCGCACAGGTCGAACCCGTTGCCGCCCAGCTCGAATCCGCCGGGAAGTTCGACGTGACATCGTACCCTTCACCGGAAGCACTCACCGCCGCGATCAGGGCACGGGACGCGGCCGGGGGTCTGGAGATCACATCGGGCGGCGTCGTGGCCGTCGTCGCCGGAGCCGGTGGGACGCTTCCGGCGGCGACGTTGAAGACGGTCGCGGCAGAAGCCAACCAACGCAACAACTCTCCGCAGACCATCCCCCGCGACGTCGTGCCGTTGGCGGACAGCGACATCAACGGAGCGTCCCTCGGCTACATCCTGCAGGTGATCTCGCTGGGCGGCAGCATCGCCTCGCTCGGCTTGGGACGGTTGATGCCGCGCGTCCAAAAGTCACTTCGCCGGGGGCTGGGACATGTCGCCGCCCTGATCGCCTACGCGTTGGTGTCCGCGGCGATAGTCCTGGCGTTCTCGTCGATCTACGGGGTCGGGTCCGGCGCCGACACCGGAGAACTGTTCTGGACATATGCACTCATCTCACTGGCCATCACCGGATCGATCTCCGGCCTAGTCACGCTATTCGGGCCGGTGGGGTCCCTGACCGGTGGCTTCTACTTCCTGATCGGTGCGACCATCTCCGGCGCATCGATACCGTGGACCTTCCTCCCCCATTTCTGGGCGCTACTGGGTCAATGGCTGCCCACCGGCGGTGGTGCGCAACTCATCCGCAACTCGCTGTACTTCCCCGCCGCGAGCAACACCACGGCCCTGCTGTGCCTCGGCCTGTACGCAGGAATCGGCACTCTGCTGGTGCTGGTCTGGAACATCATGGGCAACAGGGATTCCCGAACCTCCGCCATCGACGTCGACGCCCTGTATCCGGTCACCGGCGAACACCACCATCATCACGACACCTCGACAGAAGCAGAGAGCCAGCCGTGAGATCCTGAGTCTCCTGGACTCGTTGGATTCGTTTGCACTTCAAGGCAACTGCGTTGCGGCATTGATGATTGATCATCACACGGTGCGCGGCCATCGATGGAGCTCCGGGACCACATTCCCGGGAGGAACCAAGCGGCTCAACAAGACTCGCAGCGGCGGCCAGGTGTCTCGGCCCCGTCGCGTGACCGCATAGGCGGTCATCCGCAGGTCATGTGTGCCGAGAGGCAGCACCGTCAAGCCCTCGCGAGACGCGCGATGCAGCGGCAGCAATGCCACTCCGTAGCCGGCGAGGATGAGGTCCTCGACGAGTTCGAGACTGTCGATCTGATGCGCGATCGTCGGTGTGAATCCCGACAGCGAGGCCAAGGTACGAACGGCCGTCTCGTCAGCACTGTTGCGGGAGTTGACAATCCAATACCGGTCCGCGTAATCGGACGGCGCGCGCGTGCCCGCGTCGTCGTCGGGTACTGCCAGCCCCCACGGCGTGGACCACAACGCGACGCTCTGCAGCGCGGGATCGATCGTGGCCGGCGCGAGGTTGTAGTCGTAGGACAGCGCGAGGTCGATGTCGTCGTTCATGAGTAGTTCGAAGGCTTCGACGGGCTCGTACTCACTGATGACCGCCCGCAAACCCGGATGGGAGTCCCTCAACTCGGCGAGGACCGGAAGCAACGACACTCGGATGCCGGTGGCGAATCCGCCGACCCGCAGCGTGCCGACGGGTTCGGCATCGGGATCGAGGTCGCGCAGTGCCGCATCGACCTCGGCGAGGATGGTCACCGCGTGATCGGCCAGCCGACGACCCGCCGGGGTCAGCCGAACGCGGCGGCCGTCGGGCTCGATCAGCGATGTCTTGGTCTCGCGGGCGAGCGCAGCGATCTGCTGCGACACCGTCGAGGTGGTCAAGTGGTAGGCGTCGGCAACCGCTCGCATCGAACCCATCCGCGAGAGCGCGAGCAACAATTCCAGCCGCCGGAAGTCCACTGGTCTATTGTTCATAATTTCCGAACGATATGTCCATAAATGTCACGTGGACACGAACGATCTGAGTGGCCTTCAATGAGAGCGTGCAACACTTCACCAGCGCCATGGGACAGAACACAGCACGCGCCGGGACGGCGATGGCCATCGTGTCGATGCTGTGTGTCCAACTCGGACTGGCGTTTTCGGTGACCCTCATCGACCGCGTCGGCGCCGAGGGCGCGGGCTGGCTGAGGCTGGCGTGGGCCGGAATCTTGCTGCTCGTGATCGTGCGGCCCTCACCGTCGGCGTTCACCCGACGCACGTTTGCCGCGGCGGTACTCCTCGGAATCGTCACCGCCGGTATCGTTCTGCTGTTCATGGCCGCGGTGGCGCGAATTCCGCTCGGTACGGCCAGTGCGATCGAGTTCCTGGGCCCCTTGGGCGTCGCCGTGGCGACAGCCCGCGGAGGCAAGCGCATCCTGTGGCCGGCACTGGCAGCGACCGGCGTGATCCTGTTGACTCAACCGTGGTCGGGCACGGTGAACACCGTCGGAGTGCTGTTCGCACTCGCCGCCGCGGCGTGCTGGGGCAGCTACATCCTGTTGACCCAGCACATCGGCGACGAGGTGGCCGGAGTGCAGGGGTTGGCGGTGTCGATGCCGGTTGCCGGTATCGTCGCGACCGTCGTCGCGGGTCCCTCGGCATTCGGTCGGCTGACTCCCGAGTTGCTGCTGATCGGCCTGGGCCTCGCGATTTTGCTGCCGGTGGTTCCGTTCGTGCTGGAAATGCAGGCATTGCGGCGCCTCACCACGTCGTCCTTCGGCACGCTGATGGCCCTCGAACCCGGCTTCGCCATGCTGATCGGACTCCTCGTACTCCACCAAATCCCCGGACCCGCATCGATTCTCGGACTCGGGCTGGTGGTGGCGGCCGGAATCGGCGCGGCACGAGGAGGATCGCGCCGAAACGAGCCCGCCAGCACCGGCAATCCACCTGATTCGCGACTCACCCGCCAAGTACTTCGATCCGACACGTCGGGCCATGTGCGCGAGCGAGTTTCGCGTCGAGCGTGACCAAGGTGGCGTCAAGCGCCTCGGCCAACGTGACATAGAACGCGTCCGGGCCGCGAATCGACTCCCGCAGTTCCCAGACTCGGTCGAGCATCCACCGGTGGGAGTACCGCTCACCGGGCCACTCGCGCCGATCCTCCACCGCCTGACCTGCGGCCGTTCCGTCCAATCCGCCGCGCAGGTACTGCGCACGGACCACGCCCAACACTTCGACATCGATGACCTCAGGGGCCACATGGTCGGGGTCGGCGGCGAGGCGTGCGCCGACCTCGACTGACCGCGGGGTGTCGGCGACGATTTCGAACAGGCACGACGCGTCAACGACGAGCATCGGGCCACTCGCCTCGCCATTTGTCGAGGTCCGCCAAGACGTCTTCGGTGCGAATCTGCGACGGCCGACGACCCGTGCGACGCAGCCATTCGGCAATGGACGGCCGTTCTGCGATTTTCGTGGCTTCGCGCTGCAACAGTTCCGGAACCGTGATGCCGTCTTCGTCTGTCTGCACTGCTGCTTGCTTGCTTGACGAGAACGCCGGCCCTGTTTATTGTTTGCCGTACAAACAACGGGATCGAGCGCATGTCCACCACGTCCACCGCACCCTCTCGTCGCGCGAGTCGGGAGTCCGGGAAGTCCACCCGGCAGTCATTGCTGCGTGCGGCCACCGAGGTGTTCGCCGAGCATGGCGAAACTGCATCAGTCGCGCAGATCTGCCAGCGTGCCAATGCTTTTCCCAATCAGGTCACTTACTACTTCGGCTCCAAGGAGCAACTGTTCGTCGAGGTCGCGTGCGCGGCCGTGCTGCGCGCCGGGCGTCATGCTGAAGAGGCCGCAGCCAACGCGACGACCGTCCGCGAGTACACACATGCGCTCATCGGTTCGCTACTGGGCAGCGAGGCCCGCAGCGTCGAGATGTTCACGACCGCGATGCTGCTGGTCGCACGCAGGCCAGACCTACGCGAACTCATCTCCGAGACTCTGCACACACTGCACGAACGTGGCGGAGACGCCCTTATGGCGACGCTGGTGCGTACCGGATGGCAATTGCGTGCGCCGATCGACGTCGAGGCCAAGGCATTCTGGTCGGCCACGTTTGGACTTGTCGTCCAAAAGGCCGCCACCGGAGCGGAATTCGGCTACACGCTGGAGGAGTCGGTGGCCGTGATCTTCACGAATCTTCAGATACCGGAAAACGTACTGGACCAACCGCTGAGTGGTCTCGAGACGCCTCGGGCGAGCAAGCTCGCACGTGGCTCCTCGACCAGCGGGGGTTCAGCCCTGAAAGGAACATCATGACCCGATCGACCACCACCCACCCGCAGCCGCACCTCACGCACGAGGTGCTCAACCAGTCGACACCGCGCGTCGACATCAACGAGTACGAACTCGACACCGTACTCAGGGAATCCGTCGCCCGACACGACGCCGGGTGGGCGGACGCGGAGCTCCGCGAGATCGGTGCGCTGGTCGGCAGCGAACAGTTCCAGCACGACGCCAAATTGGCGAACACCATCACGCCGCAGTTGCACACCTTCGACCGGTGGGGGCGGCGGATCGACGAGGTCGAGTACCACCCGTCGTATCACCGGATCATCTCGGCGTCGATTTCCCATGGCGCACATACCCGTTGCTGGGCCGACCCGCAGCCGGGATCGCACGTCGCCCGGGCGGCCGCGTTCATGCTGTTCGGTCAGATCGAGCCGGGTCATGCGTGTCCGGTGTCGATGACGCATGCGGTGATCCCGTCGCTCGAACTGCAGCCCGATGTCGCCGCGCTCTGGGTGCCCAAGGCGCTATCGCGCGAGTACTCCCCCGAACTGAGCGCCGACAAGTCGTCGGCCATCTTCGGCATGTCGATGACCGAGAAGCAGGGCGGCTCCGACGTCCGCGCCAACACCACCGTGGCCAAACCGGCCGGTGCGGGCGGCCCGGGCGCGGAATACCTTCTGACCGGACACAAGTGGTTCTGCTCGGCACCCATGTCGGATGCGTTCCTGGTGCTCGCTCAGGCGTACGGGCCTGGCGGTGAAGGACTTTCGTGCTTCCTCCTGCCCCGTGTGCTGCCGGACGGGACACGCAACGTGTTCCGCATCCAGCGACTGAAGGACAAGCTGGGCAACAAGTCCAATGCGTCGAGCGAGATCGAACTCGACGGAACAGTCGCCTACATGGTGGGCGAACCCGGTCGCGGGGTGCGCACCATCATCGAGATGGTGGCGCAGACGCGCCTCGACTGTGTCCTCGGCAGCGCGGCCGGCATGCGACAGTCCGTCGCCGAAGCGGTGTGGCATGCCCGCCACCGCAACGCCTTTGGTGCGCGTCTCGTCGACCAGCCGGCCATGACCGCGGTTCTCGCCGACCTTGCTCTCGAATCGGAGGCCGCCACCACCACCGCCATGCGGCTCGCCCGCGCCCACGACGAGGACGCCGACGACCAGGAACGCGCTTTCCGTCGGCTGGCGACGGCCGTCGCCAAGTACTGGATCTGCAAGCGCGGACCCCACCACGCGTACGAGTCGCTGGAATGCCTGGGCGGCAACGGCTATACCGAGGACTTCCCGCTCGCCATGCGCTACCGCGAGCAACCGGTGATGGCCGTGTGGGAGGGATCGGGCAACGTGATCGCACTCGACGTGCTGCGCGCAATGACCCGCGAACCAGAGTCTGTTGCGGCGTTCGACGCTGAGTTGTCCAAGGCGCGCGGTGCCAACACGACGCTCGACGCGCATCTCGACCACGTCCGCGTCGAACTCGGCGAACTCGCACGGTTCGAACCTGCTGCCGCGCAGGCGAGGGCACGAGTGACGATCGAGGCGATGGCGCTCGCGTTGGAGGCCTCGCTGCTGGTGCGGTACGCACCGACGGCGGTGTCGGAGGCGTTCATCGCCGCACGGCTGGGTGCCGATCGCTCGTTCGAGTACGGAGCGCTGCCGGTCGGAGTCGACGTGGGAGCGATCGTCGAGCGGCACTGATGCGCGGTGAGCCATCGGTGTTGCGGACATTGTTGTCTCACTGGGCCTTCGAGGCTCGTCGCTAGCGCTCCTCACACCTCAGGCAGCGGAAGGGGTCAGCGGGTGGGATCAGCCGTCGGTGCGCAGTGAGTCCAAGATCTGTTGCCGGAGTGGCGATGTCGTGTTCGGTAGCCAGGTGGCGCGGGCGGGGGCCACGGGCGGGTCGGTGAATTCGACGATCCTGATGCGACCGTTGTCGAGCCATCCGGGCGCATTGGTCACGAAGGCGCAGGCCTGCGGGTGTGCGATGACAGAGGTGTGTGGCGGGGTTCCGATGAGGGTGGAGACGATCACCCTAGGTTCGAATCCCGCTCTGCGACAGATGTCTACGAGAATGTCGGTGTATTCGGCGTCGCCCTCGGCGCCCCACACCACGATCTCGTGGTTGGCGAGAGCCTCGAGGTCGACGCGCTCGTGCTGGGCGAGAGGATGATCGGCGTGCATGGCCAGGCGGAGCACGTGATAGGTCGCGATCGCCGACGCCAGCCTGGACGGATCGCCGACACCCCGACCGAAGGCCAGATCGATCGCGCCACCGACCAGGGCGTCGTGGATGTCGGACGCAAACACCGGGCGCACGGTGATCGGCACTGTGGGATCGTCGCGCACCACGGGCTCGATGATTCGGAAGATCTCCGACGGCGCGAGGTCCGGCGTATGACCAATCACGAACGGCACCCGACGATCGGCGTCGGCGCTGCGCACTGACGAAGCGAGGTGCCGACCGCCGGCTAGCAACGGCACCGCCCCGTCGTAGAGCGCCGAACCCGCCTCGGTCAGCACCAGGCGTCGATTCGCGCGCGAGAACAACGTGACGCCCATCTGCCGTTCGAGTTCGCGAATCGCCGACGACAGCGCCTGCTGGGTGATGTAGAGCTCGTCGGCCGCGACCCGCAGGTTCGGCGAATCGACCACCGTGACGAACATACGGAGCCGACGCAGATCGAGGTCGCGATCACCGGCCGACGGTGAGTTCATCAAGTGATTCCTGTCAACTATCCGATTTGGTCTGATTGTAGATTGTCAATTCGATCCTTAGGCTTGAACTTGCGATGCGAGCGGTACCCCCGACACCGCTCGCATCGCTTCGCTTCACGTGGGTCCACGCACTGAGGGGATGCGTGGACCCATTTGCGCTTCCCTGGCCGGTTCCACCTATGCACCGCGGCCCATCACCTATGCGATCCTTGACTACACTTTTGGCATCAACAACCTTTGATGCGCGCGCGACTTCCGGGGGTCAGGCTCGTGTGCCACGCAGGCTTGGGAGGGGCGCAGCGTGGGCAACATGGTCGGCACACCCCGGTATGCCCGGATACGCAAGCGCATTCCGCGTGCGTCCGCTGAGGTCAGCGCGGACTACAGTGACGCGCTCGAGATTGTCAACCAGATCGGCATCCGTGAGCGGTTCATTCGCTACAGCATCGCCGCACTGACCATCACCTTTGGTGTTGTGGGACTCGTGAGCGCCTTCGCGCCGGGAGGTTCGGCGGGGTCACCGGTCCGCCTCGCCGTCGCTCTCGCCGCGTCGGCCAGCACCATCCCAGCGGCCATCGTGGTCAGCAGGGTCAACCTCGGCACTGTGTGGTGGTCCAAGGAGGCATCGATCAAGGGCGCCAACACGGCCTTCGTGATCTACGCCGATCTGGGCGTCGCGATAGTCCTCGCCACATTTCAGAATCCGCTGATGGCGCTGCATGGAGCCACGCTGTTCGCGGTGATCGCCGGCTATGTCGCGCACTTCGTGCGGTTGCCGGTGGTCATAGCGCATGTGACGTTCACGAGCTTGGTGATCGTTGCGTGTGGGATTGCCACGGTCCTGCTGGACTATCCGGTGGCGACCAGCGTGTACTACACCGTCGTCGCACTGGCTGCGTCGAACGGCATCGTGGTTCTGCTGCGGACCTACACCATCGATTTCCAGCGCGCCATTGCGCGCCAGCTCGAACTTGCCAGTACCGACCCGCTGACCGAGGTCCGCAACAGACGAGGCTTTCTCAACACCGTCGCATCCGAACTGCGTCGGGGTTGCTTGTCGGGCCCGTTCGCCATTGCGATGGTCGACATCGACAACTTCAAACAGATCAACGACCAGCACGGGCATGTCGTCGGGGATGCCGTCCTCATCCGCATCGCACGATCACTGCAAGATGTCGCCGGACCATCTGCCGTGGTCGGGCGCATGGGCGGCGACGAGTTCGCCATCGCGGCACCGCTCGAGCGTGAGGAAGCGATCCGCATGGCTCGCCGCATCACCGAGGTCCCGCACTCGATTCAGGGTGACGTGACGATCACCATGAGCCTGGGGATCTCGGTCCGCCGGGCGAAACGTACGCCGGTGTCGGCGTCGATGGTGATCGCGATCGTCAACGCGACACTCGCCAGTGCCGATCTCGCGCTGCTGCGTGCCAAGGCATCGGGCCGGGCCGGTCTGTCGACCACCGAAGCACCGTCCTGAGTTGCCCGTTCAGCGTCGGCCTTCGTCAGGCAGTTTGCCCGCGAGACCGCAGTCCGTGGGGAGACACCTTCCCCAGGAACAGAGGTCGCCGCACTCGAGTTGATCTGTGCGGCCCTCGGCGAGCTGAACTACGAGAAGTATCGGCTGTCCGACAACGGGGTCTTCATCCGGCAGGCCGCCGATGAGTTGATCCGACGTCACCACTGTGACCCGGATTTCACGCCTGACACCATTGCGCGGCTACTACACGTCAGTCGGCGACAACTCTATCGGCACTTCGAGCAGGAGCCTCAGTCCATGGCCGAGCTGATCGGGGCTCAGCGTGCCCGGACCGCTCGATCATTGCTCGTCACGAATCCAACCCGCCCGGCCGAGGATATCGCCACTGAATCCGGATTCACGTCGACAGCAACGATGCGCAGCCATTCTGCGTGCCCAATATGGCATGGGGCCCAGAGTGATTCGTTCGAGCGCCACCAAGGCTCCACCCACCACCTGAAGCTCCGGTATCGACGGTCAGAGAATGACACCCGGGTTGAGCAGCCCCTGCGGGTCGAGTGCCTGCTTGATCAGGGTCGTCAGTTCCATCACGTCGGGTCCGACCTGATCGGGCAGCCACGCCTTCTTCAACCGGCCGACGCCGTGCTCACCGGTGATGGTGCCGCCCAACGAGATAGCCAGATCCATGATCTGACCGAACGCGCGGTGGGCCCGATCGTGCTCGTCGGCGTCGTCGGGGTCGAACACGATCAGCGGATGCGTGTTGCCGTCGCCCGCATGCGCGATCACCGAGATCATCACCGAGTTGTCCGACGCGATGTCGGCAACTCCGTCGATCAGCGACGGAAGCGACGGCAACGGCACGCCGACATCCTCGAGCAACAGCGTCCCGAGTTTCTCGACTGCGGGGATCGCCGCTCGTCGCGCCGCGGTGAATGCCTCCCCCTCGGCCGGGTCGTCGGTCGCGAAAACCTCGGCGGCCCCGTGGGTTTCGAAGGCATTCTGAATCAGTTCCACCTCGGCGACACCCGCCGGACCCGGCGCGTCGGACTGGGCGACGAGCAACGCGCCTGCCTCGCGATCGAGACCCATCCGCAGCATGTCCTCGACGGCGTTGATGGAGACCGAATCCATGAATTCCAGCATGGCAGGCCGTATTTCGGAGGTCACGGCGAGCACTGCAGCGCTCGCGTCGTGCACCGAGGAGAAGGTGCCGACCACCGTGCACGCCGGCGCCTGCGGCGGGAGCAGGCGCAGGGTGACCTCGGTGATGATGCCGAGCAGGCCCTCGCTGCCGACAAACAGTTTGGTCAACGGCAGTCCTGCGGAGTCCTTGAGTTGTTTGCCGCCGAGCCGTACCGCTCGGCCGTCGGCGAGGACCACTTCGAGGCCGAGGACGTAATCAGTCGTGACCCCGTACTTGACGCAACACAGGCCGCCGGCGTTGGTGGCGACGTTGCCGCCGATCGAGCAGATCTCGAACGACGACGGGTCCGGCGGGTACCAGAGCCCGTTGGCCGATGCGGCCGCCTTCACCTCGGAGTTGAACAGGCCCGGCTGACTCACCGCGGTGCGGGTGGCGGTGTCGATGGTGAGTTCGCGCATCTTCTCCGTCGAGATCATCACCGCGCCGTCGACCGCGGTGGAACCTCCGGACAGGCTGGTGCCGGCACCGCGCGTGATGATCGGCGTGGCGTGCGACACGCACCAGCGCACGGCGGTCTGCACCTCGGCGGTGCTCGTCGGGCGGATCAAGGCGAGTGGGGTTCCGGCGTCCGGGTCTGCCGCCCGGTCCTGGCGGTAGGCGGCGAGGATGTCGGGATCGGTGACGACCATGCCGTCGGGTAGCTGGGACATCAACTCGCTCAGATCGGCACCGCTCATGTTTGCCAGCCTATGGGGCGTCGGTGTGCACAATGGCGGCATGAGCGATTTCAACGGCACCATCATCGACGAGTTCCGTACCAACAGCGGATTTGTGCAGACCGCAGGGTTCGGGCGCAATCTGATCCTGCTGCACACCGTCGGCGCCAAGTCGGGTGAGCCGCGCATCAACCCGCTGCTCGCGCTGCCCGACGAAGGCGGATGGCTGGTCATCGGCTCGGCCGGCGGGTCACCGAAGACACCGGCCTGGGTGCACAATCTGCGCGCCGACTCGTCGGTGACGGTCGAATCCCCCGACATAGGCGGCGTCAAGACCCAGCAGGCCACCGTCACCGAACTCCCGCCCGACGAGCGCGACGCCGCGTGGGACCGTTTCACCGCCAAATCTGACGGCTTCCTCAAGTACACCGAGACTGCGGAGGGCCGCCAGTTCCCGATCTTCCGCGTGAGCCCCACCG
This sequence comes from Gordonia sp. NPDC003422, assembly GCF_053588675.1. Classification (NCBI taxonomy): domain Bacteria; kingdom Bacillati; phylum Actinomycetota; class Actinomycetes; order Mycobacteriales; family Gordoniaceae; genus Gordonia; species Gordonia sp. NPDC003422. Next base: position 25,557 of record NZ_JBSFQL010000018.1, on the reverse strand, counting down.
AATAGCGGCCCGACGTCGGCTGCCCCTACCCTGTCGGTGTGTTCGAAGTTGGCGATGTGGTGGCCGGCTACACCGTCGACGAATTCCTGGGAGGCGGTGCGACGGCCGACGTCTTCCGTGTGCACCGCGGTGACGACCGACCTGTGGCACTCAAGGTGCTGCACCCGAAAGGGTCCGATCCCAGCCGCATGCGCGAGCGATTCGACCGCGAATTCACCATCGCCCGCAAACTCGACCATCCACACATCGTCAAGATCTATGCCCGCGGCGAGGTCGACGATCCGGACACCGCACCCGCGCTCCGCCGACCGCACTACCCGGCGCTCTGGATGGCGATGCAGTACGTGCCCGGCTCCCCCGCGACGACGCTGATACCCCACGACGCCGAACCCGACGTACCGGCGATCCTGCGCATCGCCGCACAGATTGCGAGCGCGCTCGACTACGCGCACGGACAGGAGATCCTGCACCGCGACGTCAAACCCGCGAACATCCTCACGACGCCGACGTCGTCGGGGCTCGACGGGTTTCTGTCCGACTTCGGCATCGCGCAGTTCCTCGATGACACCCGGCCCCTGGCCCGAAACGGACGCGTGCAAGGTTCGATCGCCTACGCAGCACCGGAACTTCTTCAGGCTCAACAGCTTTCCCCAGCCACCGATCTGTACGCCTTCGCTTGCTCGTTGGTGGAACTGCTGACCGGCTTCCCTCCGTACCCACGCACCACCGCCTTCGCCATCACCTACGCACACATCAACGACGACCCGCCGAAACTCACCCGACGGCGCAGATGGCTACCGTCGGCGATGGATTCGATCTTCGCAAAGGCTCTCGCCAAATCGCCCACCGACCGCTATTCGTCGTGCGGCGAACTGGTCGAGATCATCACCCGGCTCATGCGCGACGTCCCGATCCCGGAGGCACCCCCGCACCGACTGTTCGGGCGATCGCGGACCCGACGCTGACTTCTCTGCTGCCTGGGGGCTCGAGGCGCCGGCCGGGAGCCGCGCAGGTGTCGATGGGCCGACGGGGTGCCACTGAAAGTAGGGGAGGAAGTCTCTTCCCCGGGGTTTGGTGTCGTCCCCCAGAAAATTCGCGGGGAGGACACCGAGGTTAGGGGAAGAGTTTCTTCCCCTATTTTCTTGGGGACGGCCGGAGGGTGGCGGCGATCACATCCGAAGGAGATGTTAAATCGGACATCCGATCCGTTAAACTGCCTGGCGCCAAGATGATTCGCGTTGCACGGTGCCACGTCGAGCCGAATGATGTCCGATTTCTTTAACATTCCACCGCTCGCGCCGACCATTTAGCACGTCTAATCTCTGTTCTGGTTCTGTTCATCTGCGCGTGCGCTCTCGCGATCCGAGGGTGCCCAATGCTGCGCGAAAAAACCCACCACCACAAGGGAAACATGACGTCCGAAACCACCACGTACGACAATTCGTCCCTCGCACACGAAGACGAGGGCTATCACAAGAGCCTCAAACCGCGGCAGATTCAGATGATCGCCATCGGCGGCGCGATCGGCACCGGCCTGTTCATGGGCGCGGGCAGCCGCTTGCACGACGCCGGACCCGGCCTGTTCATCGTGTACGCCGTCTGCGGCATCTTCGTCTTCTTCATCCTGCGGGCCCTCGGTGAGCTGGTACTGCACCGCCCGTCGTCGGGCTCGTTCGTGTCGTATGCACGCGAATTCTTCGGTGAGAAAACAGCATTTGTCACCGGATGGCTCTACTTCTTCAACTGGGCGGCGACCGCGGTGGTCGACGTCACCGCGGTTGCGCTCTACGTGCACTACTGGAGCATGTTCGAGGCGATACCGCAGTGGCTCATCGCGCTCATCGCACTCTGCATCGTCCTCACCATGAACGTCATCTCGGTGAAACTGTTCGGCGAGATGGAGTTCTGGGCATCGATCATCAAGGTCACCGCGCTCATCGCCTTCCTCGTGGTCGGCATGGTGTTCCTGGCCGGACGCTTCGACATCGACGGACAGCAGGCCGGGATCAGCGTCATCACCGACAACGGCGGTCTCTTCCCCGAGGGCATCTTCCCGCTGTGCATCGTCACGTCCGGGGTCATCTTCGCCTACGCGGCAGTCGAATTGGTCGGTATCGCGGCCGGCGAGACCGAGGATCCGCCCAAGGTGATGCCACGGGCCATCAACTCCGTCATCGTGCGCATCGCCGTGTTCTACGTCGGCTCGGTTCTGCTGCTCGCGTTGCTGCTGCCCTATACCGCCTATCGCGCCGGCGAGAGTCCATTCGTCACGTTCTTCTCCAAGATCGGCATGCCTGCCGCGGGCGGGATCATGAATCTTGTTGTGCTGACGGCCGCTCTGTCGAGCCTCAATGCCGGCCTGTACTCCACCGGCCGCATCCTGCGTTCGATGGCGATGAACGGTTCGGGCCCGGCGTTCACCGGCAAGATGAATCGCAATGGAGTGCCGTTCGGCGGCATCGCACTCACCGGAGCCCTGACGCTCCTCGGCATCGTGCTCAACCTGTTCGTTCCCGAGGACGCATTCAACATCGCGCTCGATCTGTCTGCACTGGGGATCATCTCGACCTGGGCGATGATCGTCGCCTGCCAGATTCAGCTGTATCGCTGGGAGCGCAAGGGAATTCTCGAACGCCCCGCATTCCGGCTGCCGGGTGCTCCCTACACGAGCTACGTGACGCTGCTTTTCCTTGCCGCGGTGACCGTGCTGATGTGCTACGAGAACATCTGGAACCTGATCGCCATCCTCGTCATCATCCCGATGCTGATCGTCGGCTGGTATGCGGTGCGCGGCAAGGTGATGACGATGGCAGCGGCACGCGAAGGCTACACCGGCGACTACCCCGTCGTGCCGCAACCGCCGGTCCCCGAGGCGCCGCACGGGCGTCATCAGGAGTCGGAGGAGGACTGAGCCGGAGTCCTCAGGGAGCGGACACCTCTTCGATGCTGTAGGTGCGTAGCGCGTTGTCGCGGAACACTTTACGAAGCGCGTCCGGACCCAATCGGGACAGGCAGTCGATGAGCGCACCCACCTGCATGTCCATCCGGGAGTTCGGTTTGTCGATCGGGTAGTTGCTGCCGTACATGACACGTTCGGTGCCGAAGTGGGTGATGATGTGTTCGACGAACGGTCCGATCATCTCGGCGAGGGTGGCCTGGTCACCGATGTTGCCCCACCGTTCGTGGCCGAACCCGAGGACCGGCATCGCCAGGCCGGACAGCTTGACCGACACATTGCGATGGCCGGCGAGCGTCGTCATCCGTTCCCGCCACAGGCGCATGATGTCGGCGCGGGCTGCGGCGGTGGCTCCGGTTCGCAGGCCGATGGGACCGAAAACCCCTGCGGGAATGCCGAAGTGGTCGAGGACGATCGGCGTGTCAGGATACTCACGGGCCAGGGTGACGACGTCGTAGAGCTGGTGGGAATACACCGAGGCGTCGAAAATCAGCTTCCTGGCGGCGATCTCGCCGAACCCTTCCAGGAAGGCGGCCGACGCCAGCATGCCTTCGGTGTCGCCGCCGTCCCGAACGCGGGGATCGGGGTGCCGTGACGAGATGATACGAACACCGCGGAACAGATCGGTGACCGCCGCGTGCTCGTCGAGGATGCGGCCGAACTCGGGAGCGCGCGGATCGGCGTGTGCGATCAGGGCGCCGAGTCGCGGGGCGCCCCGCTCACCGAAGGGCAATCCCACCACGTAGCGGGTCTCCTCGACCGACGTCGTATCTTCTGCCGGCTGGTCTTCGATGGACTCGGCGCGCCAGTGCGATTCCATGTGCACGACGGTGTCGATCGGCACCCCGGCGACGGCCGGCACGCCCGCGATGTCGGCGGCGTACTGCCGCGGCTCGTAGGTGCGCGCGACGGTTCGGGGAGTCAGCACGTATTCGCGATCGGCGCGCGAGACGATGACGGGGAAGATCCGGTCCCCGATGCCGGGCACGAAGCGATAGAGGCGGGACGCACGGTTGGCAGCCCACGGTGTCCGTCGCGGATTCCACTGCTGCAGGTGTGCATCGACGATCCCGGGAATCACACCGTCGAGAGACGTCACAACACGTACCCTGCCACAGGCTTCGGCGAGGCGGCATACGATGGAGGATCGTGAATCGGTCTCGATCCAGCCGCGACCGGTCCCGACCACATCGACACGAGCGACCGGGGAGGTGAAAGGACGCGATGGCGACGCACTCTCGGCATGCGCTGCACCATCTGCGGACCGCGGTGAACCGAGATCCCGACCGCTTCGCCAAGAACGTGTACACGCGCATGTTCGCCATCGACCCGGACCTCCGGGACCTCTTCCCCGCGATGATGGCCGGCCAGCGCGACGCCTTCTACCGCGTCGTCGACCACGTCCTGGAGGTCATCCCCGCCGAATCCGGCCAGCCCGAGCTGGTCGAGTTCTTGGCCCAGCTGGGCCGCGACCATCGGAAGTTCGGCGTCGAACCCGAGCATTACCGCGTCATGTACCTCGCGCTCATGGGTGAGTTCGCCGAGTTGATGGACGGGTATTGGGACACCGACACCGCCGACGTCGTCGCGCAGGCGACGATGCTGCTGACCGGCGTCATGCGTGGCGCCGCCGAAACCGCGACACAGCCGGCGACCTGGACTGCCACCGTCGCCGAGAAGTACCGGATATCCCGCGACCTCGCCGTCGTCCGCCTGGTGGCCGACGCCCCGCTGCATTTTCACGCCGGCCAGTACGTCGAGGTGCAGATCCCGCAGTGGCCCAAGGCGTGGCGGAATCTGTCGTCGGCGATCCCGCCGAATCCGGACGGCGAACTCGAGTTCCATGTCCGGGCCATCAAGGGCGGCACGGTGAGCCCGACCATCGTCGCCGACACCCGCGTCGGGGATGTCTGGCATCTGGCGCAGGGACACGGCACGCTGCACGTCGACCCCGACCGCGACGTACTGATGGTCGCCGGTGGCACCGGGCTGGCACCACTTCGCGCGCTGATCATCGAGATGTCCAAACGCGCGGATTCGCCCCGCACACACATTTTCTACGGCATGCGCTACCCCGGTGAGCTCTACGACCTCGCCGTGCTGCGACGCATCGCCACCACCAATCCGTGGCTGCAGGTGACCGCGGTGACCGAGGAGACGACCGACCCTTGGTGGCTGAGCTCGCTCCCGTCACCCGAAGATCTGGGGATGCCGCACCTGATCGGGCGACTCGGTGACGTCGTCGTCGGACAAGGATCGTGGGACGACCATCAGGTTCTGGTCGCGGGGTCGCCGCAGATGGTGGAGGCGACGCGGCGCAAGCTGATCATCGCCGGGGTGCCCGCGAGCCGCATCCAATACGATCCGGTGATCTGAGAAGTCTCAGTTCTGGGCGTTGGGGTCGTAGGGGTTGGGGTTGACCGTCTCGGTGACGGTCTCCGTCTCCGTCGTCGTCTCCGCGGGTGGTGTCTCGGTGATCGTCCTCGTCCGGGTGACGGGCCGCGGTGTGGTGGTCTGGGTGACGGTCCGGGTTTCCGTCTCGACGACGGTGTCGGCGGCCTCGGTCTTGGTCACCGTCCTGCCCGGTCCGGGGGTGGTGACGGTGGAGGTGATGGTGCTCGGACTGGTCTCGCGGAGTTCTCCGTCGGCGGCGAGCACCGCGGTGATGGCAAGGGCACCCAGGACGATCGCAGCGCCGATTGCTGCGCCGATGAACCACCAGCGTCGGCCCGATGATGCGGGCGCCGATCTGGTCAGCATCGTCGGTGCCTCGGCGACGCGGGCCAACTCGGCGGAGCTGATGGCCGACGCGAGGGAAGGCTGGTCGGCGATCGTCACGGGACGCTGGACGGCGTACTCGAAGGCGGGCGCGACGCCCGGGGTCTCGGCACCAGGTCCGGTGCAGATCACCGAGGTGAGCTTGTCGCCGCCGGGCATCTCGGTGATGGCGTCGGCCAACGCGGAGGCACCCTCATGCTCGGTGACCGGTCCGCACTCACCTCGATCGAATTGCCCGACCCCGACGAGACGTCCGGTCGCGACGTCGACGGTGACCGTGGTGGCCCCGACCGAGGGGGCGGCGTTGGTTCCGAGGTCGACCACCGCGACCACGCCGGGACGCGTCGCCTGCGCTCGGGCGACCTCCGCCAGGGCGGTCGGGAAATCGGTCACCCCGATCTTCGAGTGCCAGTCGGGAGTGCCGGCGGTCGGAGCGAATGCGCTGTTGAGATGCTCGCGCAGGGAGTCGTCGGCGACCGCGAGACCGATGTGCTGGAAGTCCATCGGGACCGAGGTCACGAGTTCTTCGATCGCCGACTCCACCTGCGACGACGTCGCCGAATCCGGCAGGTCGACGAGGTTGCTGGCGACGACACGGCCGTCCCCGTCGCGGACGACAGAGGCGATCTGGTCGTCGACGACGGAGATACCGAGCACGGTATCGGTCATCTCGGCCACCGGGCACTACCTCTCACGTCGATCCTTGACCAGACAGGATAACGGCAGGTCCCGGGTCCTCGGCTGCCGGGGCCGATCGGGGTTAACTCTTGGGACGCCTGTTACGCGGCTGCCACACCACCAGCGCGCTGGTGCGCGGCACCGGGACGAGTTCGCCGCCGCGTCGGCCGCGGGCCTGCTGCAGTTCGTCGCCGAGTTCACGCACCCGCTGGCTCAGCGCATCGACCTGATTCTCCAGATCGATGATCCGTTTGATGCCGGCGAGGTTGACACCCTCCTCCTGGGAGAGTCGCTGGATCTCGCGCAGCAGTTCGACGTCGCGGGTGGAGTAGCGCCGGCCGCCGCCGCTCGTGCGTTGGGGGGTGACCAGGCCGAGCCGGTCGTATGTGCGCAGGGTCTGCGCATGCATACCGGCCAGCTCGGCGGCCACGGAGATCAGGAACGTCGCCGACTCGTCGAAGTCACGGGACGCCATCATCATCGCCCCCACCCGGCGCGCGGATCGAATCCGCTCGCGCGTTCGGCCTCGGCATAGCGGCGCATGGCCTCGGTGGCGTCGTCGTCGAGCTTGGGCGGCACCGCGACCTTGACGGTCACCAGCAGATCGCCTGCCCCACCCGAACGCTTCGGCACGCCCCGACCACGCACTCGCAGCGTGCGGCCGTCGGTGGTGTTGGCCGGGATCTTGACCCCGACCGACCCCTCGAGGGTCGGCACCGACACCGTCGCCCCGAGCACGAGTTCGGAGATGCTCACCGGCAACTGCACCTTGAGGTCGTTGCCACTGCGCGTGAACACCTTGTCGGCGGTCACGTGGACGACCACGTAGAGGTCGCCCGACGGCGCGCCGCGTCGTCCGGCCTCACCCTGTCCGGCAAGCCGGATGCGTTGCCCGTCTTCGACTCCCGCGGGAATGCGGACGTTGATCGTGCGGGCGCGGACCTTGACGCCGCTGCCGTCGCAGTCGGTGCACGGATCGTCGATGCGGCTTCCGGTGCCCTGACAATCCTGGCAGGGTTCGCTGAATCCGAACGCGCCCTGGTTGCGGCTGATGAACCCGGAACCGTTGCAGCTCGGGCACACTCGCGGGCTGGTGCCCGGCTTGGCGCCACTGCCGTGACACGTGGTGCACGGCGATGGGCTGGTCACCCGAAGCTGGACGGTGGTACCGAGTGCGGCGTCCTTGAACGACAGCGACGTCTCGGTTTCGAGGTCGTTGCCGCGGCGTGGCCGGCTTGCGGTCGAGGTTCGCTGACCGCCGCCGCCACGGTTGAACAGGCCCTCGAAAAGGTCACTGAATCCACCCGAGCCACCACCGGCCTCGGCACCGCTGCCGAACAGGTCGCCGATGTTGAAGTCGGCCCCGCCGCCCGACGTGTTGTAGTTTGTGCCGCCGCCGAAGCCGCCCGGAAAACCGTTGCCGCCGCCGCGGAATCGACCGCCCGCGAACATGGCGCGGGTCTCGTCGTACTCCTTACGCTTCGCGGGATCGGAGAGCACGCTGTGGGCCTCGGATACGCGCTTGAAGCGTTCCTCGGCCGCGCTGTCCCCCGGGTTGGCGTCCGGATGCAGCTCGCGGGCGAGCTTCCGATAAGCCTTCTTGATCTCGTCGGCCGAAGCGTCAGAAGCAACGCCGAGGTCCTGGTAGAAGTCGTGTTCCAACCATTCGCGTTGTGGAGCCACCAGACGTCACCTCCTTTGATGTTCTGTTGTCTGGTCTGTCAATGAAATTGTGAAGCAATCCACTTTCTGAGCCGTAAGCCCCGCTCCCTGAGGTGCGAGCCTGCGAGCCTCGAAGGGGCTGGCGACATTGTCTCACCAAGCCCTTCGAGGCTCGTCGCTAGCGCTCCTCGCACCTCAGGGAACGTTGACCCTCAGGGTGCGGCGGTTTCTGCCGGATCGGTGACCGTGACCATCGCGGTGCGGATCACCTTGTCGCCCAGTCGGTAACCGCAGCGGTACACGGCCCCGAGTACCGGGTGTGCGCCGTCGCCGTCGTGCTGGACGGCCTCGTGCAGTTCCGGGTTGAACTCGTCGCCGGGCTCGCCGAAGCGGGCGAGGCCCTCCGCGGTGAGGGCACCGACGAGCTTGTCGGCGACCGCACGCAACGGACCGCTCTCGAGATCGCCGTGCTCACGCGCACGGTCGAGGTCGTCGAGGACGGGGAGCAGCTTGTCGATCAGGATCTGCTTGCCGTAGGCAACCGATCCCTGCTTCTCCTCCGCCGCACGCCGCTTGAAGTTGGCGAACTGCGCGCGTTCCCGTTGCAGGTCCGCGGTCAGTTCTGCCACCCGCGCGTCGGCCGCGTCGGGTTCGGCCGCCGGGTGGGTACCCGGGCGCACCTCCCCCGTGTCCGGGTCGATGACCCGCTTGTCGGTGACGGTGATGGGCATGTCGCCCTCGCGCTCGGGTTCGACCCCGCCGAGTTCGGCTTCGGTCGGGTCGAACCCGGTGTCGGGCGAGGACTCGCTCTGGGTCACTTCTTCTCCTCGTCGACGACCTCGGCGTCCACGACGTCGGCGTCGGCATCTGCGGCGTCACCGGCCGGTGCGTCACCGTTGGGCGACTCGGCGGTGTTGGCGTAGATGGCCTGGCCGAGAGCCTGGGACTCCTCGGACAGCTTCTCGATCGCGTTCTTGATGGCGGTCGAATCGGTGCCCTTCAGTGCCTCCTGCGCGTTGGAGATGGCCGATTCGACCTTCTCCTTGACGTCGGCGGGAACCTTGTCCTCGTTGTCCTTGAGGAACTTCTCGGTGTGGTTGACCAACGACTCCGCCTGGTTGCGGGTCTCGGCCTCTTCACGCCGCTTGCGATCCTCGTCGGCATGCGCCTCGGCATCCTTGATCATCCGGTCGATCTCGTCCTTGCTCAGGCCCGAGCCGTCCTGGATGCGGATGGAGTTCTCCTTGCCGGTGCCCTTGTCCTTCGCGGTGACGTGCACGATGCCGTTGGCGTCGATGTCGAAGGTCACCTCGATCTGCGGGACACCCTGCGGCGCGGGGGCGATGCCACCGAGCTCGAAGGAGCCGAGAAGCTTGTTGTGCGAAGCGATCTCACGCTCACCCTGATACACCTGGATCTGCACCGACGGCTGATTGTCCTCGGCCGTGGTGTAGGTCTCCGACCGCTTGGTCGGGATGGTGGTGTTGCGCTCGATCAGCTTGTGCATCACGCCGCCCTTGGTCTCGATACCGAGGGAGAGCGGGGTGACGTCGAGCAGCAGCACGTCCTTGACCTCACCGCGCAGCACACCGGCCTGCAGGGCGGCGCCCACGGCGACGACCTCGTCCGGGTTGACGCCCTTGTTGGGCTCCCGGCCGCCGGTCAGTTCCTTGACCAGCTCGGTGACGGCCGGCATACGGGTCGAGCCGCCGACCATGACCACGTGGTCGATGTCGCCGACGGAGATGCCGGCGTCCTTGATGACCGCCTGGAACGGTGCGCGAGTGCGCTCGAGCAGGTCGCTGGTGATCTTCTGGAACTCGCTGCGGCTCAGCTGCTCGTCGAGGAACAGCGGATTCTTGTCGGCGTCGACGGTGATGTAGGGCAGGTTGATCGACGTCGACTGCGAGGACGACAGTTCGATCTTGGCCTTCTCGGCAGCCTCGCGTAGACGCTGCATGGCCATCTTGTCCTTGGTCAGATCGATGCCGCTGGAGCTCTTGAACTTCTCGACGAGCCAGTCGACGACGCGCTGATCCCAGTCGTCACCACCGAGGTGGTTGTCACCGGAGGTCGCGCGGACCTCGACCACGCCGTCGCCGATCTCGAGCAGCGAGACGTCGAACGTTCCGCCACCGAGGTCGAAGACCAGGATGGTCTGTTCCTTCTCACCCTTGTCGAGTCCATAGGCCAGGGCTGCGGCGGTGGGCTCGTTGACGATGCGCAGGACGTTGAGGCCGGCGATCTGGCCGGCTTCCTTGGTTGCCTGGCGCTGGGCGTCGTTGAAGTATGCGGGCACCGTGATGACGGCGTCGGAGACGTCTTCACCCAGGTACGACTCGGCGTCGCGCTTGAGCTTCATGAGCGTGCGCGCGCTGATCTCCTGCGGGGTGTACTTCTTGTCGTCGATGTCGACGGTCCAGTCACCTTCGCCCATGTGGCGCTTGACCGAACGGATGGTGCGGTCGACATTGGTGACCGCCTGATTCTTTGCGGGCTGACCGACCAGCACCTCGCCGTTACGCGCGAAGGCGACCACCGACGGGGTGGTCCGGGAGCCTTCGGCATTGGCGATGACGGCCGGCTCTCCACCTTCGAGCACCGCGACCACGGAGTTGGTGGTGCCGAGGTCGATTCCAACAGCACGGGACATCTTGTTGCTTCCTCCTAGTTCGTGGGTGTGCACCCAAGTACGTTGTTCGAAACCCGAACTTCAGTGCATCCGACTCATGTCCTACTGGAGGACACAGCCGGAGTCAACCTGGGTTGAGCCTACACGACTCAGGTTTCTCGATTTGTTCAACCGGGACATGGCCGGGATCATTCCCGGATTCCCGAAAAAGTTGAGCGCGATACGCTCAATGTGAGTAATCGCTGGTCAGGGTCGGTTCTGCTCGGCGTTGCAATCACCGACGATGTCGGCGGATGGGTCGCCGACTCGAAGAGTTGGGGTGACCGCCTCCGCTGAGCTGCGGAAATCTGTACCTGGGAGGCTTGCCAAGCACATAGTGCCCTTGGCCGGGCTGAGGGGTACAGACATCCGACGGGTCGCGGTGCGTTCGGGTCGTTGGGCCGGCTCGACTCCGGGAGTTGGCGTCTGAAGCGGTCGCCGTGAGGTGTCGCCGAGGGCAATATGCCTCGGCGGGCACTGAGGAGGCCCGTTTCGGGCGCCTCCCGGTGGGTGTCATTGCCCTCGCGCTCGGCGACCACGCTCTTCCCGCCGCCACGATCGCCGACGACGCCGGCGGGCGGGACGCTGATCCGACAGAGTCCGGTGACCGACGCTGCGAACTGGGCAAATGTGAGGCTCGCGTCTGCGGCGCGACGGCTTGGGCGACCGAGCCCGCCAGGTGCCGGGGCCGAAAAGCGGTGCGGACCACCGGTTCAGCCCACTGTGTGTGCTGTCACTACCACTCGCAGAACACGATTCGCGGGCTTAAGGTCAGCCTTGTCGTCGTGATCAGATTCGATGACACGTAAGAATCGCACTATATGTCGGGGGACATCATGGGATCAGTTGAAACAATCGTCGGCCTGTACCAGGTCTATCAAATCCTGCACTCACTCGGCCTCGTCTGAGGTCCACGCGATCAGTATGATTTTGGGGCCGGATTCCGGACCCAAAATCATACTGATCGAGAGGTGATCCGTGAGCGACGCCGACATCCGCTTCTACTTCGATCCGGTCTGCCCGTTTGCCTGGATGACCAGCAAGTGGGTGCGCAAGGTGCAGGCGCAACGCGAGTATGCGGTGGACTGGCGATTCATCTCGCTGCGACTTCTCAACGCGCACATCGACTACGACGCGCACTTCCCGCCCGAGTACGAGGCCGGGCACTGGGCCGGTTTGAAGCTCCTGCGGGCGGCGGCAAGTGTCCGACGCGAACACGGGCGCGACGCCATCGGCCCGCTCTACGCCGCTTTCGGGACCCGAATCTTCGACTCGCACACCGGAACCTACATGGTGGGCGAGCGCGATCACCGCGGCACGGCCGAATTCCTCGAACCGATCCTCGCCGAACTCGGACTGTCACCCGAACACATTGATGCCCTTGAGGACTCGTCGTGGGACGCCGAGATCCAAGCCGAGACCGACGAAGCGCTGTCGCTCACCGGACGGGACGTGGGCACGCCGATCATCCATTTCCAGCCGCCAAACGGAGTCGCCTTCTTCGGCCCGGTCATCAGCCGGCTGCCCAGCGACGACGACGCAGTCGCCCTGTGGGACCACGTCATCGGCCTCGCGAGCTTTCCCGGCTTCGCGGAACTCAAACGCAGCCTGCGCGAGAAGCCTCAACTCCGTGCCTTCGGCGTCGAAGACGCTGAAGTGGGGGTCCAAGAAGATTGGCACGCAGGGAGTCGTCGGCTCAAGAAGTGAGTCGCTCCGGCGGCTGGCATGCGTGATTCATTGCCGGCTGGACGTGCGGTGTCACCGGCGCCCCGGATCGGATGGTCGCGGCCGCCACGATCCCACCGAGCGCACAGCAGACCGCCGCGATGACCATCGCGGTATGAAATCCCGCACCCAGCGGTTGGCCGGGACCGCTGTGGATACCGGCGACGACCGGCAGGATCGCGACCGCGAGCAACCCGGCGAGACGCGCAACTGCGTTGTTGACGCCCGACGCAGTGCCTGCATGTGCGTCGTCGACCGCGCCCAGCGCCGCGGAGGTCAAGGGCGCAACCGTGATGGTCATACCGAGCCCGAACACCACAACAGCCGGGAACACTGCAGTGAAGTAGCCGGCGCCGGGTTCGATCCGCGTCATCAGCGCCAATCCGGTGGCCGCGACGAGCGGTCCGACGGTCATCGGCAGTCGCGGTCCCGTCATCTGCGACACCTTGCCGGACAGTGGTGACCCGAACAGCATGATGATGGTGCTCGGTGTGGTCGCGGCCCCGGCCTCGAGCGCCGAGTAGCCCATACTCTGCTGCAGTTGCAGCGCAAGCAGGAACAGCGCTCCGCCGAGTGCCGCGTACACGGCCAGCGTTGTCAGGTTGGCTCCGGTGAACTGCGCAGACCGGAACAGCCCGAGCGGCAGTAGTGGGTCGTCGACCCGGGATTCGATGACAACGAAACCGATCAGTCCGATGACACCTATTGCCGCCCAGGCGATCACACCGGCGTCCGAGCCTCGATCCGGGAACTCGATCAGCGCATAGATCACCCCACTCAACCCGACGATCATCGCGAGAGCGCCTGCGACGTCGAGCCTTCCCGTGCCGGCGCCGTCCGACTTCGGCACGTGCCTCAACGCGATCGCGATGGCACCGACGGCAAGTGGAACGCTGAGGTAGAACACCCATCGCCACGACACGGCGTCGACCAACCACCCACCGACGAACGGGCCCAAAGCGGTTGTGGCACCGGACATGCCGGCCCACAGGCCGATCGCCTGGCCGCGGTCCTCTTCGCGAATCTCCGCGTCGATCAATGCGAGGCTGCCCGGTACCACGGCGGCCGCGCCGACGCCCTGGACGATGCGAGCCGCGATCAACGCCTCGATCGTCGGCGCCAGGCCGCAGGCCATGGATGCCAGCCCGAAGATCACCAGTCCGCCGACGAAGATCCGACGCCGACCGTAACGATCGCCGGCCACGCCACCGACCAGCAGCAGAGCGCTGAGGGTCAGCAGGTAGCCGTCGAGCACCCACTGCTGCCCGGACAGTCCAGTGTCGAGGTCGCGGGAAATGGCGGGAAGTGCGACGTTGACCACCGTGCTGTCGAGGAACGCCACCCCCGAGCCGAGCACGGCCGCGGCGATGAGCCAGCGACCGGAACTCGACGATGCGGAGAGACCTTCCGACATGAGCCGGCGTCACCTGCCCTTCGAGGCTCGTCGATTTCGAGACGCGTCGGGTCGCTCCGCTCCCTCGTCGCTCCTCAACCCGGCGGCTAGCGCTCCTCGCACCTCAGGGAGCGGTAAGGCCAGCGTATGCCTTACGCGTGCGCCAGCGCTGCCATCAGGTCATCGCGGTTGCCGTTGAGTTCGGCGAACCGCAGCGGCTTCACGCGTTCGACGAGGATCTCGCGGGTGGCCTCCGGGAGAAGGTGCATCACCTCGTCGAGGAAGTCGTCGAGCGGCATCGCCCATTCGGCCTCTGCCTGCCCGGGCATGAGATCGGTCTGGACGGCCGGCGGGACGAGCTCGAGAACACCGATACCGCTGTCGGCCAACTGGATTCGCAGGCTGTCGGTGAAGGAGTGGATGGCCGCCTTGGTTGCGCTGTAGGTGGGTGTGCCCACCATCGGGGTGAACGCGAGCCCCGAGGACACCGTGATGATCGTGGCGTCGGGCTGTGCGGCGAGGAATTCGGTGAACGCCGCCACCAGGCGCAGGGGTCCGAGGATGTTGGTCTCCACCTCCGCGACCGCTGTGCTGAGAAAGTCGTTGTCGCGCAGATCTTCTGAGCGCATGATGCCGGCCATCGCGATCAGCACGTTGGTGTCCGGGAATCGTCGCTGGACCTCGGCGGACACCCGCACGACGTCGTCGGCGTCGGCGGTGTCGATGCGGACGGTCTCGATGCCGGGGTGCGCGTCGGCGATCTGCGACAGCAGTTCTGTGCGTCGACCGCCGACGATGACCCGATTGCCCGCCTCGTGCAGGCGCAGTGCGAGACCGAGCCCGATTCCCGAGGTCGCGCCCGGGATGAAGATGGTGTTGCCGCTGATACGCATGATCTGTCTCCTTGTTGACGACTGAACCTTTCGACCTCCACACCACCGCAGTGCGGCGAGGGCAACAAGGCACCACTCATCCACGGACCGTCGATCCCTGGATGAGTACGGGCCGATCGGCAAGAGTGGAATGCAGAGTCGATCGTGAGGAGGGCCCATGGACTTCGACCGGGCCGGTTTGGCGGAGTTCCTGCGACGCCGCCGGGAGACGCTGACGCCTGCGGACGTAGGGTTGCCCGCCGGGAGTCGGCGTCGTACCAGCGGATTGCGTCGCGAAGAGGTCGCGCTGCTCGCGCAGATGTCCACGGACTACTACAGCCGCCTCGAACAGCAACGCGGCCCGCATCCGTCAGAGCAGATGCTGACCGCGTTGGCCCGGGCGCTGCACCTGTCGCTCGATGAGCGTGACCACCTTTTCCGGCTCGCCGGCCAGCACGCTCCGGGACGCCGATCGGCGTCCGACCACGTCGGGCCGGGGATGCTGCGGATCGTCGACCGTCTCGCCGACACACCGGCGATGGTCGTCAACAGCGCCGGTGAGACGCTGCTGCAGACCATGCCGGCGAAGGCTCTCGTAGGCGACGAGACGCACTTCGAGGGCGTCGCACGCAGCATCGCCTACCGCTGGTTCACCGACCCAGCGACCCGACAACGCTTCCCTGCCGACGACCACGACCATCACGCACGAGCCCACACCGCCCGACTGCGCGCCGCGGTCACCACGGAGGGACCCGACTCCCGCGCCGCGGTGATCGCCGACGCCCTGCTCGCGGAAAGCCCCGAGTTCGCGTCGTTGTGGAAGGAGCACGACGTGAACGTTCGGCTCACCGACCAGCGCAAACGGCTGCTCCATCCCGAGCTGGGGCTGATCGAGGTGTTCTGCCAGACCCTGTTCGACCCCGACGCCAACCAGGGCCTGCTCGTCTACACCGCGACCCCGGGCACCGTGAGTCACGAGAAACTGGCCATGCTGAGCGCGGTGAGCGTGTGAGGCCATTCGCGAACGAGCGACTACATTCGGCGAGGTATGGTCACGCGGACGGGACGGGGGTGCGCCGCACATGGTTACCGGCAACGCGACACCCGATCGTTTTGCCCAATTCAGCAGCGCCGCCTTCGACGTCGTCGCGTCCGGCGGATTGAGAGCACTCACGCACCGCGCCGTCGACGACGCTGCCGGCGTGCCCCCCGGTTCGGTCAACTACTACGCACCCAACCGTTCCAAGCTGCAGCAACTCGCGCTCCAGGAAGCGTTTGAACGGATGCGGGAGATCGCGGTGCGCGAGTTCGAACCGATCTTCGACACCATGGCCGGCGGTCACCGGCCGTCGGAGACGATGATCCTCGACTGCGTGGTGAGGTTCATCGAGGCGATGACGACGGAGGGTCGCGGACTCGTGGTGGTGCGGCATGCGCTGCTGATCGAGGCGCAGTTCGATCCGGCGCTGCGCGAACTGATCGTGGCCAATCGCAGTCGGTTCGTGGGGTTTGCCGATCAGATCACGCTCGAGTTCTGGCCGAAGCGCCCCACCCGTGCCGCCGAACTGATCGTCGCGGTGATCGAAGGCCTCATCCAGCAGCAGACCCTGGTCACCGCGCAGCCGTTTGATGCGGCGATGAATCGTGAGACAGTCGCGCGCATCCTGGGATTCTCGGCGAAGAGCTGAGCTGGTTCAGTCCGGCGTGGGGATGAGCGCGTCACCCGGGAAGCCGCGGACCGGGTGAACGTCGAACTCGAAGACGCCGGCCTGTACGGCCGGGTCGTCGTTCATGATCTTCGCGGTGGTTTCGGGGTCTTGGTCGAAGATCCCGTAGCCACGGATGTCGGAGTCGTCGCTGGCACCGAGGATGATCGAGAGTTTGCCGCTGGCCCGCAACGAGAAGTTGCGGCGGCTGTGCTCCCAGATGAGGGGTTTCGCCTCGTCGGTGTGGAACTTGGGGCCGGCTTTCAGGACGACCACCGAATACGGCTGCGAGTACGCGATGATCGTCTTCATCTCCGCGTCGGTGATCGGTGGGAGGTCGGACATGCAAAGCTCCTTTGCTGACACGTGCCGAGGGTTCCCTCCCACCGTAGCCCGACGATCAGGCCGCTGTGTTCACTGTCTCTGCGGTCACCTCAGCAGCGGGCTCGAGAGCGGCTGCGACGACGTCGGCGACATCGGCGAACGGAGTCACCGCCACCGCGTCGAGGACCTCGGCCGGGACATCGTCGAGGTCGGCCTCATTGCGTGGCGAGATGAACACCTGGGTCAGCCCGTTGCGTTGGGCGGCAAGCAGTTTCTGCTTGAGCCCACCGATGGGCAGGACCCGGCCGTTCAGCGTGACCTCACCGGTCATGCCGACCTCGGCGCGCACCTTGCGGCCGGTGGCCATCGACACCAGCGCGGTCACCATCGTGATACCCGCGCTCGGACCGTCCTTGGGCACCGCGCCCGCCGGGACGTGGACGTGGATGGTGCCGTCGAGGTTCTTCGGATCGATGCCGAGTTGATCGGCGTGGGCCCGGACGTAGGAGAGCGCGATCTGCGCGGACTCCTTCATCACGTCACCCAGTTGTCCGGTCAGTTGCAGACCGTTCTTCCCCTCGGTGCGGTTGGCCTCGATGAACAGGACGTCGCCGCCCATGCCGGTGACCGCCAAACCCGTTGCCACACCGGGCACCGCGGTCCGTTCGGCCGACTCCGGGGTGAACCGGGCCCGGCCCAGATAGTCCCGCAAGTCGGGTTCGTCGATCGTCACCGGTGCTTGGGATTTGCCCGACGCGAGGTTGGTTGCCGCCTTGCGCAGCGCCTTGGCGAGGAGCCGTTCGAACTGTCGCACACCGGGTTCCCGGGTGTAGTTCGCGGCGATCTCGCGCAGCGCGGCGTCGGTGACGGTCACCTCGTCGTCGTCGAGCGCGGCCTTCTCGGCTTGCCTCGGCAACAGGTAGTCGCGGGCGATCGCGACCTTGTCGTCCTCGGTGTAGCCGTCGAGCGTCACCAGTTCCATCCGGTCGAGCAACGCCGACGGGATGTTCTCGATGACGTTGGCGGTCGCGAGGAACAGGACGTCGGAGAGGTCGAGATCGAGATCGAGGTAGTGGTCGCGGAACGTGTGGTTCTGTGCGGGGTCGAGGACCTCGAGTAGCGCAGCCGCCGGGTCACCCCGGTAGTCCGAGCCCACCTTGTCGATTTCGTCCAGCAGCACAACGGGATTCATCGATCCCGCTTCGCCGATGGCGCGCACGATCCGGCCGGGCAGCGCGCCGACGTAGGTGCGTCGGTGGCCGCGGATCTCCGCCTCGTCGCGGACGCCGCCGAGGGCGACGCGCACGAACTTGCGACCCAGCGCACGTGCGACGGACTCTCCGAGCGACGTCTTGCCGACGCCGGGCGGGCCGGCGAGCACCATCACGGCACCCGATCCGCGTCCGCCGACGACCTGTAGGCCGCGCTCGGCACGACGCGCACGCACCGCCAGGTATTCGACGATGCGGTCTTTCACGTCGTCGAGTCCGTGGTGGTCGGTGTCGAGGATGTCGCGGGCACCCTTGATGTCGGTCGAGTCCTCGGTGGTGACACTCCACGGCAGGTCGAGCACGGTGTCCAACCATGTTCTGATCCAACCGGTTTCGGGTGACTGGTCGCTGGCGCGTTCGAGCTTTCCGACCTCGCGCAGTGCGGCCTCGCGCACATTGTCGGGCAGGTCGGCGGCTTCGACGCGGCCGCGGTAGTCGTCGGCACCGTCAGGCTCGTCCTCGCCGAGTTCCTTGCGAATGGCGTTGAGCTGCTGCCGAAGCAGGAATTCCTTCTGCTGCTTCTCCATGCCGTTACGCACGTCGTCGGCGATCTTGTCGCTCACCTCGGTCTCGGCGATGTGCTCGCCGGTCCAGTCGATGAGCAGCTGCAGGCGTTCGCCGACGTCCGGCGTCTCCAGCAGTTGCCGCTTCTGGACATCGGTGAGCCACGACGAGTAGCCGGACGTATCGGCCAGCTCCGACGGGTCACTCATCTTGTTGACGGCGTCGATGACCTGCCAGGCCTCGCGTCGTTGCAGCATCGCGAGCACGAGCTTCTTGTACTCGGCCGCCTTTGCCCTGGTCTCGTCGGTGATTGTGGGATCGTCGGTCTCGGTGACCTCGACCCACAGCGCATTGCCGTTGCCGGTGGTCCCGGTCCCGATGTGGGCGCGCTGCTCACCTTTCAGCACCGCCGCAGTCCCGCCGCCGGGAATGCGCCCGACCTGCACGATCGACGCGATCACGCCGTAGGTCGGGTAGCGGTCGTCCAGTCGCGGCGCGACCAGCAGTTTGCCGGACTCGCTGGCACGTGCAGCATCAATCGTCGCCTGAGCAGCGTCGTCGAGCGGGATCGGCACGACCATCCCGGGCAGAACCACGACGTCGGGCACGAACAGCACGGGCAGTGAATAGGTCTTGTCAGACATTCATCCTCCAAAGTTCAGTCTGACCGACTCAACCCTGGTGGCAGGATGTTTGTTCCCGGTGGATTTATGCCGTGGGTGAAACGTGTAGCTTCTCACCGAACGTGTCATTTTCTCATCGGCTTGTCATAGGCGTGTCATCGTTCTCATCGGGCTGTCATGCGGCACGATAGCAAAATGCCTGATCAGATCGGTGCGACCGAGATTCGCTTCGTTACCGAAGCCGGTGACGAGACCATCAGTCAGGTCAGGGATCACTCGATCAGCTCGATGGCCCGAGCCCAGCCAGTGCGCCTGCCACCGTCCCACGCCGGCCAACGCCACTATCCAGGTCTTTTTTGGACCCGTACAACAGCCGACCACGTGGTTTACGAAAGCCTTCTCGAACGCGACCGCATCTTGCTTGCCGACTTCGATCCCGAAGTCGTTTGGATCACGGCGCAACCTTTCTGGATCACCGGCGACGACAGAGGTACCGGCCGACGCCACTGTCCCGATCTCCTACTGACGCGGGCTGATGGGTCATATTTGGTCGTGGACGTCAAGAATCCACGAATCGCGCAGAAAGACGAGGTCAAGGCCGTGTTCACGTGGACCAAGGTGGTGTCCAAGCGCCTCTCCGCCGATTATGAGGTTTGGACCGGCGAGGACTCGGCGTTGATCAACAACATCAGATTCGCTTCTCAGGCTCGCCGCGAGTCGCGCGCGGCCCTGTTCCAGACGGTGCTCGAACGATTTCCAGAGGAGCTCTCAATCGCGCACGCTGAAGCCACACTCGCAGCCGAGCGGATTGCACGGCCTCGACACATCGTCCTCGAGCTTCTGTGGACGGGCACCTTCACGGCCGATCTCACCCGGCCATTCGGCGACAACACCTTGATCCATCGAGCCGAGGCCGTATGAGCAACACTTATCGACTTGCTGTTGGCGATCGGGTGTGGATCGACGGATCCGTGGTCCGCATAGTCGAGATCAGCGACAGTCGGTCGATAGTCGAATCGGATCGCGGCACACGAGCGGTGAGCACTCCACACCTCGTGAGGTCTTCTCAGCCGCTCGACGCACCTCGCAGGCCCTGCGAGACGTCCGGACAACTGCTTTCGAATCTTACGAAGAAACAGCAAGAGACTTACAACGCACGGCTCGCCGTCGTCGAAGCAGTACTGGAGATGCATCACAACAGCGGCGACTCTATCGGTCGCAGCTCCGAAACGGTCGCTCTCGCACACAACATGTCTGACCGCACCGTCAAACGCTGGGTGAAGGCGTATCAAGAGTCAGGACCAGCCGGCCTCGTCGAAGCAAGGAAGCAGCGCTCGCCGATCGACCCACTCTGGCGGGAGGCGTGCCTCGACGTACTCAATCGGTACACACGCGAATCCACACCCAGCAGAAACATAGTAATCGACCAGGCCAACAATCTGCTGACCGAGCGGTGTGGCGCCGATCTGGCGCCCACCCCATCCAATGCGACCGCCTACCGCTGGCTGGACGAGCTCTCCAAGGGTCGCTATTCATTTGGCAGCGGAAAGGCACGGCGAATCGCCGCCGACCGGCCGGAGGCCCCGTATGGCCGTTTGCGCGCCACGCGCCCCGGAGAGTACTTCGTACTCGACACAACGCGCCTCGACGTGTTCGCGATGGAGCCGATCACGCTGCGTTGGGTGCCGGTCGAACTCACTGTGGCGCAAGACCTCTATACACGCTGCATTGTCGGTCTGCGCCTGACCCCGATTTCAACCAAGGCAATCGACGTGGCCAATGTGTTACACCAGTCGGTGACGCCCCAAGAACCGGTCGACGACGGAGCGTGGCCGTTTCACGGCGTGCCTAGTTCGATCGCAATCGAACGCGACGACCCGACCGCAGACGATGCCACTCCGAGCATCCCAGGCTGCCTACCCGAGTCAATCGTTGTTGACCATGGCAAGATCTACCTCTCGCACCATGTCAGATCCGCCTGTGCGCGACTCGGAATCTCGATTCAGCCTGCGATCGTAAAGAAGGCGTCAGACAAGCCAACTGTCGAACGCTTCTTCAAGACCATTCGGCTCGGCCTGCTTCAGCAACTGCCGGGCTACAAGGGACCCGACGTCTATCACCGCGGTGAAGACATTGAGAGTCAAGCGTTCTACTACGTCGCCGAGCTTGAGTCGATAATTCGCGAGTGGACAGCTCGGGTGTACCACCGGTCGAAACACGAAGGCTTGTGTCTCCCTGAGACGCCCGGCCTCGAGCTATCACCGCTCGAAATGTACGAGATCGGCCTGGCTCGCGCCGGTGGACTCACCATCCCGTCCTCACCGGACCTTGCGTACGAGTTTCTCAATGTGGAGTGGCGCACGATCCAGCACTATGGCATAGAAGTGGATGGGCGCCGATACGATGGCGCGGCGCTCAACCCTTACCGGAATAGCAAGTCCAACTTCGGTGGTCCGAAGGCTAGAAAATGGCCAATCCACATAGACAGCGGCGATGTTCGACGCGTGTACTTCCGCGACCCCTCATCTGGCAAATGGTCGCCTCTGGTCTGGGAGCACGCAGGTGGACTCGACCAGCCCTTCTCCTCGGACGCCGCCGACTACACCAAGCTTCTGGCCGTCCGCGAAAACCGGCATGTCGACCCACAGGACGCCGTCCGCAACCTCCTCGATGAGTGGTCCAAAGGCAACACCAAATCCAAGCGCGACCGCGCCCTCGCACGACGCCTGGCCAGCACCCGTTCCACGGCAAGCGATACTGGCGATGGCCAACCTGACGACGAGATTGCATCACTGCCAGGAGTTATCGACCTTCTCGCGAGGAGAGCAGAACGTCGCCCTCCAGGTTGGGATTTGGACGATGACCTCGATGTGTTTGAGAAGTACCAAGGTGCAGACGATTCGAGCTATGAGGTATTCGACGAATGAGTAACCCATGGGCACTATGGCTTCGAAACAATCAACCGCATCGCTACAACCTGGCGTCAAAAGTGGGCTGGCACGACTTCGTGCATTCGCCGCCGCGCGCGAGCCTGGAACTCCTCACGAAGGGACAGATCGCAGCGCTCAGCGACGACGAGCGCGAAGACTACAACGAAGCTCGCTTTGTATGGAATGCCAACCTCCCGACTGTCAAGACAGCTCAACTCACGCACGCCTTCGCTGTCATCGATCAAGTCATGGCGTCCAACCGTCGCGATGGCGACCGCCTCCGCGGATCGGTCGTGATCGACGCCCCGCCAGGTCTCGGTAAGACCACCATCGCCATCCGCTACGCAAGGCAGTTCCATCGAACTGCAATTCGCCGCCTCAGCAGCGAGACCGCCGCAGGCGATCAGCGTATTCCGGTCGCCTTCATCCCGCTCGATGCTGGAATCACCCTCAAGGGCCTGAACAGAAAGATCCTCGCCTTCTATGGCCATCTGGGGGTAGCTGGTGCGAATACTTCTGGTTTGGGTGCGCTCGCGGTCGACTGCGTACGGAGCTGCGAGACTCAGATAATTGTCATCGATGACCTTCACTTCATCGACTTTCGAGACCGTCACGGTCGCGAAGTAAGCAATCATCTGAAGGGCTTGGCCAACGAAATGGCGGTCACGTTCATTTACGTCGGTGTACGCCTCACAGAGAAGAAGTTCTTCGACGAGGGCCTGGGAGGCGATGACGGTGCCGTGTACGCACAGACTGCCCGCCGTGCCACACGTGCACGCGTCGCGCCGTTCAACACCGACTCCGATGCCAGCAACGTCGCCTGGATCTCGCTTCTCAACGCCCTCGAATTGCACCTAATGCTCGCCGCGCAAACGCCTGGGACACTATCCGATTTCGGCAAGGAACTCTTCCGCCGAACGCAAGGGCACATCGGTTCACTGACGAACCTGCTCGATCGGGCCGCCTATCTGGCTATTAAGACGGGCACCGAGCAAATTACTGCGAGCATCCTGGAGGAGGTCGTCGTTGACAATGCCGCTCAGCGGCTCACCACTCCCAAGAGGTGAGAGAACCGACGCGGAGCAACTACCCTCCGCAATTGCGATACCAGACGGGTACAACCCGCGGCGGCTTCCCATACTCGTCGCCCCCAGGGACGATGAGACCGCACCGAGTTGGCTGCGCCGTTTCGGCCACCGCTACGGACTCACCGCACGCGCGCTACTCCGAGAACTCGGGATTCCAACGAGTGCCTGGTCCCCCACACGAGTCTCTGCGCATATCGCTGAGCACAGTGATTTGATTGTGGATACGGTGGGGCTACCGGACGAACGAGCCCGATACCTCCGGGCAGGACTCATATCCGAGGCTGTTTCCGCATTTCGCACGCACTGGGAACGGTACGGTAAGTCTTCGGAATCGATGCCCCTCGACCCTTCCTACTGTCCCGAATGCCTTGCTCAGCAAGGATACTGGAACTCGACATGGTCACTGCCGCTACACCGCGTCTGTGTCGAACATGCGATCTTGATGCCTACCAACTGCCCTCGGTGTGCCGAGACGCCGTGGGCGGGCACGAGTTGGCCCAATAGCACCGACCCCAACTGGGCCTGTCCGCAGCGCGACAATCGCCCCCGAACACCAAGAACTCGACACGCATACTGCGGCCACGACTTGCGCGACGTCGAGTTCCGTAGGGTTGCCCCCGAGATCGTTGAAGCTCAGGTTTGGATTCTCGAACTCGCACGCGGTGCATCAGAGCCTTCGACGAACAGCTTTGGCGGTCAGCGGTTCAGTACACGCGAATACTTCGACGCGGCTCTGACGCTGGGCAAGCCCATTATGAGCTGTCAGGCAGCAAGCGACCCTGACGCCGCGTGCCTCGAGCAACTCCTCAAGGTAAAGTCCATCCTCTGCGAGGAGGACGTTCATGCGGCTCATTCGCTCGCCGTAGAGCAGAGCGTCCTTACTCCAGGAACCTGGCTTCTCAGGGACGGCCGAGATTTGCCCCGTAGTCGGACGAATGCGGTTATCGGCCACCTCGCCATCACCCCGCTCGCCGAAAAGCTATCGCCGACGGCACAACTGACGTTTCGAGTTGCTAGTGGGTGTGCCCGTTATCCGACGGCCCACGAGATCCCGGGCAACCACATTCCTCTCTCGTCGATACCTCAAGTTCACTGGACGGGATTCCGCGACTACACGACTGCGAAGGATCGCGCCGTCCTTTCCATGCTCCTTGCACGGTCTGGGACCGCGAGACCTTGGGGCCATATCGCTTTCGCGCTAGGACTGCCTCACGAATTCTCGCGCTACCCACCACTACTCATCCGCCAGATCAAGCGCAGCGGCGATTGGACCGACACCCTGGATCAGATCGAGAACCAGACCCGGGAACTGCTCACCGGCCCGCCTCCTATCGATTACCACCGCCGGCGGCTTCAACTTGCCAATCCAGATCTCACGATCTCCATTGCGAGAATTCTTAGCACGAGCCGCACGTTCAGAGCAGTGACTCCACACGCGCTAGCCGTCGCGATTTGGGAGGTCTACACCGGCGGGGCCGCCGAGTTCGCGACAGAATCGCTCTACTCTGAGGATTCCAACGACGGCGATCTCAGCTCGGCGCGCAACCTGGTACGCGAGCAGTGGTCCACAATCCGATCAAACAGCCTGTTGCCTGACCTGGGATTCGGCGAGGAGCCACTTGAATGGCGCCCACCTTGAAGGAGCTACGTGCAGACAGGACACTCCGGCAACAGATCTGACTCGCGCTCGTCAGTGGCTTCGAGAATGCCCTCACTCTACCGCGGAACGCTTGAGGCGGATCAGCACATGTGCCGCGCAGATGTCTACGAGGCGAATGAGTCATACCGACGCCACGGGCTCAAAGGAGTCGGGCAACTCAACTCACTGATGGAAATCCTCCTGCAGCACACCTTCAACGCCGCAAGTCCACGCTATACACCGTGGGAAATTGATCGAGAACCACCAGGGCGTGCAATCTCCCTGCCGCCGACGGCATGGCCGCCGAGTTCGGAACCGACCCTTGCGACACGCTACCCGGATGGTCCGACGAACTGGTAGTCGAACGCCTCGGTCTTGATCGGGCATCGCCCGCAGGGTCGCGCGAGGTGTGGGCATTCGTCGGCGTCGCTTGCAACAATGCCCATGTGAAGTTCCGTCGCCGCAACCTCGAAGCTCTTGGAAACCTCGTCGTGGGCAACCTCGGACGCGACGATGCCCAGAACGTCGACGAAGTTCGGTACTTCCCGTATCGCTCCAGCATGTACATCACTGAGTTCTTTCAAGAGTTGGAGACGGAGTACCAGCACGACGGCTCCACCCGCCACCGGTGGGTTGCCGACGTGTGACGTGTAAGGGCTCGGGACATGCTTGACGTCGTGTCGTCGGGACATCGTTGACGTCTCACGCTTGTCGGTGGTCGCAGTCAGAGTGTGGGG
>NZ_JBSFQL010000017.1:0-130089 GCF_053588675.1 Gordonia sp. NPDC003422 | reverse complement strand
TTACGTCCTGCCATGATCCCTATCGTCCCTTCGCGCCCTCTTCAGGGCAATCAGGACTCTAAAACCAACCGGACCGGTTCATGGGGGACACGCCACCACCACAGCATGACTTCTTTGGCAGTGGGCTTGTACGAGTTCCGATTGCACGCTGCGATAAAGGCAAGCAGTTCATACTGTTCATCTGAAAGAAGGTTCACATCATGATGATCTCACTCCCCGGTGACAGGTCACCGAAAGTCGGCCATTCGGTTCTGCCGGTCCGGAGTAGAGGCGGGCCGACGCGTGTGAAGTGATCGCCGGCCTGCATGCGGGCCTGGGCTGCTGCAGTGTCGATATCCTCACCCGAACCACGCTCTATCGATTGTCGAGACCATCCCACCCACGACGACCCGGAGGCCACGCCCATGATCCTGCCGATCATCCTCGCGCTGTGTGCTGCGCTGCTGTTCGCCGTGGCATCGGTGTGGCAAGCGGAAGGTACGCGAGGCCTGCCGACGGAAGGTGCCACCGGAGCGGGTTTCCTGGTGACCCTGGCCAAACGCAGGACGTGGCTGATGGGTATCGGCGCAGACATTCTCGGCTTCGTCGTGCAGGCATGGGCGCTCGCGGTGGGCAGCCTCATGCTGGTACAACCCCTGCTCGTCAGCACCTTGCTGTTCACACTCCCGCTGGCCGCCATGTCCGAGAAGCGCCGTCTAGTTGCACGCGAGTGGTTCTGGGCCGCACTGCTTTTCGCGTCGCTGGTCGTGTTCATTGTGCTGGGGCAACCGACGAAAGGCATCGATGCCCCGGCGTTCGCGCACTGGATCATCCCGCTCGCCATCATCGTCCCGGTTGTGGCCATCTGCGTCGGCGTCGGATCCCGGCTGCCGCACGGGGTGTCGCGTTCGCTGACGCTGGCGATCGCCGCCGGTGTGCTGCTCGGGGTGTCGGCCCCGCTGACCAAGACGGCCATCTCCGCCTTCGACGACGGGCTCATGCACGGTCTGCTCGGCTGGGAGTTCTGGGCGATGGCGGTGGCCGCAACCCTGGGCACGCTCTGGCAGCAATCGAGCTATCAGGCCGGTTCGGTGCAGACCAGCCTCCCGACCGTCACAGTCCTCAAGCCGGTGGTGGCAATGGCGTTGGGGCTGACCATCTATCAGGAGGGCCTGCGGGTCGATACCGCGGGCGACATCGCCGTCGTCGCAGCGCTCGCCGTCATGGCAGCAGCGACGATCATGCTCGGACGGCTGTCGGGGCGGGCCGACGAACAGCCTGCCGACGCGACCGCCCGAAGCTACTCCGACATCTGAGCCGCGTACACCACTGTCTCCTCGGTACGACCCCGCAGCGACGTCGACTCCTGACGCTCCCAGCGTCGGGCTTCCTTCTCCGACGCCGCATCCACCGCCCGGCCCGACGCCAACGGCCGACTCGGGTCACGCTTGGCCAGCTCCGACAGTCGTGCGCTCTCGTTGACCGGGTCGCCGATCACGGTGTACTCGAATCGTTCTATCGCGCCGACGTTTCCGGCGACGACCGACCCGTGGCTGACGCCGATGCCGGCGGAGAGCTCCGGCACTTCGATGGCCAGGTCCGCGGCGATCTGCCGGGCCGCGGCCAGCGCGGCACCCGCGGCGTCGTCGAGGTCGATGGGCGCCCCGAAGATCGCGAGCACCGCGTCGCCCTCGAATTTGTTGACCAGGCCCCGACGGTTCTCCACCGACGCCACGATCACCGCGAAGAACTTGTTGAGGATCTCCACCACCTCGGTCGGATTGCGTTCGGCGGCAAGCGTTGTCGAGCCGATCACGTCGACGAACAGGGTTGCGACCGTGCGCTCGGTGCCGCCGAGTTCGGGGTCGGAGCTCAGCGCTGCCTCGGCGACGTCGTGGCCGACGTGCCGCCCGAACAGGTCGCGCATCCGCTCGCGCTCGCGCAGTCCACCGACCATCGTGTTGAAACCGACCTGGAGGTCACCGAGTTCGGTGCCGTCGTAGACGACGAGGTCGGCGTCGTCGAGGTTGCCCGACTGCACCTTGTTCATGCCCGCGCGGACGCTGCGGATGGGTCCGGTGATGCTCAGACTCGACAGAAAGGTGAGCAGCAGGCCCGTGAACAGTGCGACGAGGCCGAGCACCGTGACCCCGACGAACAGATCCAGTTTGGTGGTCTCGTCGCGAGCGAGTCCGAAGGCCACGAGAACCAGGATGCCGACGATGGGAATGGCCGAACCGATGAGCCAGGAGACGATGGCCCGGGAACGCACCCCGCTGCGCTTGCGTCGGCGATACCCGGCGGAGATGATGTCAGCCGCCACCGGCCGGAGCGTGAAGTCGATGAGCAGATACGCGATCGACACCACGACGACGCCACCGAGCCCGACCACGAGGAGAGCCTTCGGGATCAGCTGCGGGTCGACGATGCCGTACATCAGCGTGAACATCACGGTGGCCACCGCCCACAGCACTCCCTGAATGGCCGTGAGTCGCCACGGCACCCGCTGCGTCCGGCGTGCGTCTTTCGGAGTCGGCGGCCGGTCACGGATCGCCCACTGCAGATCCCTGACCACCACGACCGTCCCCCAGAGGATGCCGACCACAAAGGCGAGCGCGACGTAAACAGGTACCGCGATGAAGTTGACCCACCACAGTTCGGGCGTGAACACCGATGGCTGCGGGATCCCGACCGCCGTCAGCGACACCACCATGATCGCCCCGATGAGGTTGGCCACCACGATCGAGGCGGTCAGGAGGGTCTGAATGCGGACACGCTGCCGGAAGTTGCTCTCGTTCACCGATCCCAGCAGGATCGAGCCGTAGTCGCGGCTGCCCCGCTTGGCACGCATGGGTGCAAGCTTCTCATGCACCCCGACCCCACACCCGCATTAGCATGGGCACATGTCCGCGCCGAGGATCAGCGAGCGGCGCACCATCGTGAGCGAGATCGAATCCGTGCTGGCCCGCGCGCATTCCGACGGCACACGCGACGTACCCAGAACGCTCGTCATCGCCGCAGGCCCGGGCAGCGGCAAGACCCATACGCTGCGCGCGCTGACCGACGGGCTGGTAGGGCAGGTCCGGTTCGCGGGAGCCGACGAACTCTCGTGGCGACAGCCGTTCGGGGTGGCCGCCGACCTTCTCGGTGCCGAACTGCCCGCGCCGATACCCGAAGGGTTCGGCGACAAACCCTATGCGCTCGTCGACGCGATGTGCGCCGAGCGCCCACTCGTCCTGGTGCTCGACGACGCGCACAACGCCGACGCGGCGAGCCTCGAACTGATCTTCCGGCTCTCGGGCGCCGCACGCGATCTACCACTGGTGATTCTGCTCGGCCGCCGACACCTACCGGAGCGCGAACTCCTGGTCCGGCTCCTCGCCCGCCCCGGCGTGCACGAGTGGCAACTGCCGCCCCTCGCCGACGCCGAGCTCGATGCGCTGACCGTCGAATACCTGGGTGCGACGCCGGATTCCGCACTGCGGGCCCTGCTCTCGACGTCCGGCGGCAATCCCATGCACGCGATCTCGCTGTTGCGTTCGCTGGAACAATCGCACCGACTCGACATCTCGGACGGCGCCGCGTCCGTCATCCCCGGCACCGACGCCGACCTGGGCACCGAGACAACCGATGTCATCGCCGGCCATCTTGCGCTCCTCGGCCCCGACGCCCGCGCTCTCGCCCAGAAACTCGCGGTGTGGGGCGGTCCGGCAACGCTCGCCGACCTCGCCGCACTCGACGGTTCCGCTCCAGCCGCTCTCGTCGGCGCGGCGCAGACCGCCATCGACGCGGGCATCATCGGCACCGACGACGCCGGAGCCCTCGCCTTCACCCACGATCTCTACGCCGACGTCACCTACCGCCAACTGGACCCGACCTTGCGCGCGGTGCTGCACGACGCGGTGGCCAACCACCCGAGCGTCGCGGCGCAACCGCAGATGAGCGCTCACCACACTCTCGCCGCAGGCACCGACGAGTCCACGATCGCCGACGCGGTGCGCCGCGCCGAGATCGACCTGGAGAACACGCCCGCGGTCGCCGTGGATCTACTCGACAGCGTCGCCACCCGCACCGATGGTGGCTCCCCACCCCGAATGCACAGCGATCTTGCGATGGCCCTGGCGCGCTCCGGACAACTCGACCGGGCGTCGGACGTCGCAGCCGAGGGCCTCGCGCATGCCGCCGACATCGACGAGATCACCAATCTGCACAGCATCCTGCTGTTCGCTCTCATCAACAAAGGCGACACCGACCGCGCGTGCGAACTCATCGACGAGACTCTGCAATTGCCCGTCGGCGACGAGGTCACCGAGACCCTCCGCGATCTGCGCTCCTACAACCGCGTCCTCGACGGCAGCGAGCCGATTCCACTGTCACCGCTGTTCGACGTCGACACCGAGACGCAGACGCGGTCGGTGCCAGGCGTCGTCGGCGAGGGGTTGCGACGATTCCTCGTCGGCGACCTCGACGAGGCCCTGCGGCTGAGCTTGCTGGCGTCGCGCCGGGCCGGCGACGACAACGTCTCGGGGGTGTCGGCCAACTCGTCGGCCGACGTCTGGCCTCCGCTGATCGAATTGTTCGCGCACGGCCCCAACGCGGCCGCCGAATTGCTGACCGCGATGAGCCGGCTGCGCACCAGCAGGGCCGCCGACTGGATGACGTCGTATCACGAGCTGTCGCAGGGCGGAGTCGAGTTCTGGTTGGGGAACTTCGACGACGCGACCGCCACGTGGGAGACCGCGCTCGAGCGACTGTCGTCGGCCGACATGGGCTGGACGTCGTTGGCCGAAGGCGGACTGGCGATGATGGAGGTGTTTCGTGGCGACATCACGGCGGCCTCGACCCGCCTCGACGAGTGGGATCGCACATCCCTGCGCAATCAGTTCGGGATGCCCGAGGTCGAACGCGCCCGGGTGTTGCTGCTGGAATCCACCCGACGCCTACGACCGGCAGCCCAATTGGCAGCCGAAACCTGGACGCACGCTGAGGCGCTGCACCTCTACACCTGGCTTCCTGCCTTCGCGCTCGACTGCGCTCGCGTCGGCTCCCGCGCACGCGACAGCGACCTCCTCGACCTCGTCGTCCGCGGCCTCGACGCGATGCCCCACCCACCGACGCCCGCGATGGCTGCGGTGATCGAGGTGGCACACGCGATGCGGGCCGGTGACACAGCCGCCGTGATGACGACCGCGGAAATGGCTGCGGCACAACTCGCATCGTCGGGCAGCATGGTGTCGACCGCGTGCGCGCTCGAGGAGTCTGCTTGTGCTGCAGCACTTCTGGGCGAAAAGACCGCAGCCCGCGATGCCGCCGGGCGAGCGTTGACCCTGACCCAGTCGATGGGTGCGACGTCGATGTCGGCGCGGATCGCCTCCCGCCTGCGGCCGCTGGGATTGCGCATCGACCCCACCGCCGTGCGCGACCGGCCGCGGCATGGCTGGGAGAGCCTCACCAAGACCGAGGTCACCGTCGCCGAGCTCGTGGCGGCCGGGCTCTCGGGCAGCGAGATCGCCGCCCGGCTGTTCATCTCCCCGCGGACCGTGCAGACGCATGTGTCGCATGCGCTGTCGAAACTGGGGCTGCGGACCCGCGTCGAACTGGCCGCGTACGTGGCTGGCCGGTAATCGTGGTTGGCGGAGAAAAGTCCGTCATGACGCAGATGTTTGCGTCATCGGGAAACGCGAGAGTGGAGACACCAACAACAACCACCTCGTAGGAGAACCCCGATGAACGCAAAATCCATGATCCTGGGACTGGCCCCCTGGTTCGTCTTCAGCTTTGCCGCCGAACGCCTCGGCGCCGATCACGTCACACTCGCCGCGATCGCGGCCTGTCTCATCGCCTTCGGCATGACCGCCTACTCGGCAGCGAAGGGGCACGGCTGGAAGATCCTGGACGTGTCCGGGGTCGTCCTGTTCGGACTGATCGCCGCCGTCGGGATCGTCGGAAACCACCAGGTCGACGAGGCGCTGGTGTTCTTCGGACGTGGCGGCTCGGCCTTCATCCTGGCCGCGATCATGGCGGTCTCGGCGTTCACCATTCCGTTCACCGAGCAGTACGCACGTGAGTCCGTCGACAAGCAGTACTGGAATAGCCCGATCTTCCGTGCCAAGAACCGTCAGATCAGCCTGATCTGGGCCGGCGCCGTGGCCGCCATGGGTGTCTGCCACGTGATCGCCGGTGTACTGGCCGCCTCGGCCGACGTCGCGGGTGCCCATCCCGGCAACATCCTGCTGAACTGGGTGATCCCGATCGCGCTGATCGTGTTCGCCGTCAAGCGCACTCAGGCCATCGCCGAGGGCCCGACCGCCGCCACAGCACCCGCCCCCACTCGCTGACCCTCATCGTGGATTCGGAGACCATCATGACCACCGCACCGGCCCGCCCCGCACCCGTCGACCTCGCCCACCACAGCCACCTGACCGGGGTGAACGCACCCCAGCGCGAGGAGGTCGACGTAGCCGACCTCCGCATCACCGGAGAGCTCCCCGCCGATCTCGACGGCAGCTATATCCGCAACGGCCCCAACCCCCGCTTCGATCCGATCGGCTCCTTTGTCTACCCCATCGACGGCGACGGCATGGTTCACCGCCTCACCATCTCCGGCGGCCGCGCCGGCTACACCAACCGGTTCGTGCGAACATCAATGGTCGCGGCCGAAGAGGCTGCGGGACATGCCATCTGGTCGGGCATCACCGACGGCTACACACCGTCGGCCGAGGATGTCGGCGAACGGCTGGCGGGGACGGTGCGCGAGCTGCCCGACATCAACATCGTCCGCCACGGTGGGCGGCTGATGGCCATGGCCGAAGCCGATCAGCCGTATCTGCTGAACCCGAAAGACCTTGCGACGCTGACGAAGACCGACTGCGACGACGCCATGCGGGTCGGCAGCACCGCACACCCCAAGATCGATCCCGTCACCGGCGAGATGGTGCTCTTCAACTACACACTGGAGGCGCCATACCTCACCTGGTCGGTGGTCGGCGCCGACGGCCGGACCGTGCGGCCGCCGACCCCGATCGCCGGACTGACCGAACCGGTGATGATCCACGACATGGCACTCACCCAGCGATACGTCGTACTGTTCGTGTGCCCATTGATCTTCGACCTCGAAGCAGTGATGACGGGTGGTTCGCTACTGAGTTGGCGGCCCGACGACGGCACCCGGATCGCGCTGATCCCGCGCGATGGTGGCGCGGTCCGCTGGATCACCACCGAGCCGTTCTGGGTGTGGCATTTCGCCAATGCGTTTGATAGTGGGCCCGATGTGACCGTTGACTACGTCGAGTGGACCTACCCCAGCGGATTCACCGACCAGCCACGCCGCGCGGCGTCGACGATCACCCGTGCCGTGATCCACCCCGACGGGCAGATCAGCCGAGCGGTCATCAGCGACAACGCCATCGACATGGAGTTCCCCCGCGTCGACGACCGGCTACTGACCCGCGACCACCGTTGTATCGCGTCGGTGTCGAAGGGTCCGCTCGACAGTGGATCGCAGGACAGCCTGTGGTTCCACGACATCAACGCCGACCGCGAAGAATGCTGGAGCCCCGGTGTCGCCATCGGCGAACCCATCTTCATGCCCGGCACCGAGCACGACTACTGGGGCGCGATCGGCACCGATCCTGCCGACATGCGTTCGTATTTCTACGTTCTCAGCGCCGACGACCCGGCCGCCGGACCGCTCGCCACCGTCGACCTCCCCATCCGCGTCCCAGCCGGACTGCACGGGGCGTGGCTGCCGAACAGCGGCTAGACGATGGCCCGACGCACAATCGTCTGATCGCGCCCCGGTCCGACGCCGACGCACGAGATGTGTGCTCCGGCAAGATCTTCGAGTCGGAGGATGTAGTCTTGCGCGTTCTTGGGAAGTTCGTCGAAGGTGGTGCATTGCGAGATGTCTTCCCACCAGCCGGGCATCTCTTCGTAGATGGGCTTGGCGTGGTGGAAGCCGGTCTGGGTCATCGGCATGTCTTCGACACGTTCCCCGTCGACCTCGTAGGCCACGCAGATGGGGACGGTGTCGAGGCTGGAGAGCACGTCGAGCTTGGTGAGGAAGTAGTCGGTGATGCCGTTGACGCGGGTGGCGTAGCGCGCGATCACCGCGTCGAACCATCCGCAGCGACGAGCGCGACCGGTGGTGACGCCGACCTCGCCGCCCGTCTTCGCCAGGTAGGCACCCCACTCGTCGAAGAGCTCGGTCGGGAACGGCCCCGACCCCACGCGCGTGGTGTAGGCCTTCAGGATGCCGAGCACGGTGGTGATCTTGTTGGGGCCGATGCCCGCACCCACCGCAGCACCACCGGCCGTCGGGTTCGACGACGTCACATACGGGTACGTGCCGTGGTCGACGTCGAGGAGCGTGCCCTGCGAACCTTCGAGCAGGACCGTCTCCCCGGCTTCGAGGGCCTGGTTGAGCAGGAGTCGGGTGTCGGCGATGCGGTGCTTGAATCCCTCGGCCTGCGCCATCACCTCGTCGACCACCTGCGCGGGCTCCAGGGCCCGCCGGTTGTAGATCTTCACCAGGATCTGGTTCTTGAGTTCGAGCGCGGCCTCGACCTTCTGGGCGAGGATCTTCTCGTCGAGGACGTCGGCGACGCGCACGCCGACGCGGGCGATCTTGTCCTGGTAGCAGGGTCCGATGCCGCGTCCGGTGGTGCCGATCTTCTTGTTGCCGAGGAAGCGTTCGGTCACCTTGTCGATGGCCACGTGGTACGGCATCAGCAGGTGCGCGTCGGCCGAGATCATCAGGCCGGTGGTGTCGACGTCGCGTTCCTCGAGTCCGCCCAGTTCGGTGAGCAGCACACCGGGGTCGACGACCACGCCGTTGCCGATGACGTTGTTGACGCCCGGGGTGAGGATGCCGGACGGAATCAGGTGCAGAGCAAAGGTCTCGCCGCTGGGCAGTACGACGGTGTGCCCGGCGTTGTTGCCGCCCTGGTAGCGGACAACCCAGTCGAGTTTGCCGCCGAGCAGGTCGGTGGCCTTCCCCTTGCCCTCGTCGCCCCACTGGGCTCCGATAAGCACGATCGCGGGCATGTCGGGTGCTCCTTCGATGTGACGCGCTGAACAACCTGACCAACACTACTGGTTCTGGCCGGTGGATACGCTATCTGCGTGTCGTTCGTGCTCATCACCCAGGCCTGGCGGTCCGACGACAAGAAGGCCGCACAGGCTGCCGTCGCCGATGCTCTGGCCGACGCCGAGGTCAGCCGGATCATCGTCGAACCGCGGGTTGCCGACCGTGTCGCCCCGACCATCGCCGACGAGGCCGACGCCTTTCTCGCACAGATCATCGCCGCACTGATGGTCGCCGAACGTCTCGACGTCGAGGTCGCGTACGTTCCGGCCGAGGCCACCACCGCGACCCGTCGCTACGGCCTGCCCCATGGGCCCGCCGCCCGCGAACTCGCCGAGCACGGGACCGCGCAGGCGATCCCCCTCATCCGCGACGACGCCGCGACGGTCGTGGTCGGCCGGGCGCGCCACCTCGGTGCGGAAGGGGCGAAGTTGCACGGCGAGACCTACGTCGACAACGACCGACTCTTCGACGGCGAGGTTCGCAGCATCCGCATCGAACCGACCCTCGACGAACCGGGTGTGCGCGCCCAGGTGGAACGCCTGCTGCTGCCCGGCCGTTGGTTCCACGGACGGGCCGCGCAGACCGGCGGCACCAACGTCGTGGTCGAACGGGAGGGCATCGTGAATCCGCGCGTCGTGAAACGGTCGACGTTCTATCGCCACCACGTCGACCTGCTGTTGGTCCGACCCTCTCTCGCACAGCAATGAGCGCGACTCCGATCCGGCCGGGCATGCGCGACATCGCCCGCGCCGTGAGGCCCGGCCCGATCTTCCTCGGGTTGATCGCGGCGGCCATCCTGGGCGGCTGGATGTGCGCGCAATCGGAGGCCGGACGCAACGGCATGGCGATCGGCGGAACGTGGCTGCTGGTGTTGAGCGGCTGGATGATCTCGCTGTGCCTGCACGAGTTCGCGCACGCCGTGACCGCATTCCGGTTCGGTGATCGCAACACCGAGACCCGCGGCTACCTCACGTTGAATCCGTTGCGCTACGCCCATGCCGGCCTGTCGATCGTGCTGCCGCTGCTGTTCATCCTGCTCGGCGGCATCGGCTTTCCCGGCGGTGCCGTCTACGTCAACCAGGCCGGGTTCACGCGGGCGCAGCGCACCATCGTGTCGCTGGCCGGTCCGGCGACCAACCTGGTTCTCGGCGCCCTGCTCCTCGGACTCGTCCGCTTCCTCGGGTCCGACGCCGACTACGGCACAATCGGCGGCTTCCTCGTCGCGGGCACCGACGGCCTCAACCTGTGGGGCGCGTTGTCGATGTTGGCGTTCCTGCAGATCACCGCGGCCGTGCTGAACCTGCTGCCGGTGCCCGGGTTCGACGGTTACGGCGCCATCGAGCCCTACCTCGCCGACAACACCCGACGCTCGGTCGAGAAGATCTCCCCGTACGGGTTCCTCATCGTGTTCGCGCTGCTGTTCATCCCGGTCCTCAACGAGGCGTTCTTCGACTTCATCTACTGGCTGTTCGGTCTCTCCGGGGTGCCGTCGGTGCTCGCATCCCTCGGCTGGAACCTCTTCATGTTCTGGCGCTGAAGGATTGGGCCGAAATGCTCTGATCTCGCGCTCGCCCGGGCAATAGTGTCGAGGGAGACCATTCAAGGAGGCACTAGTGAGCACCCACGACATCCGCATGGTCGTCTTGTCGACGGACAATCTCGACGAGTCGATCAACTTCTACAGCGAGACCCTCGGGATGGGACTGAAGTTCCGCGACGGCGCCCATTTCGCGGCACTCGACGGCGGATCCATCACCCTCGCCCTCGCCACCGCCGTCGACCACCCGATCCACGGGCAGGTCGTCGTCGGGATCAAGACCGACGACGTCGACGGTGCAGCGAAGGCCATCGAGGCGAGCGGCGGCGGGATCGTCAAAGGCCCGTACGACGACGCGCATGAACGCCGTGCCGTGGTCTACGACAACAAGGGCAACGGCCTGGTCTTCTACAGCCCACTCCATCGCTGACGCTTCCGGGACCCTTTCCGCCCGCGCCCACCGACCCCAGCCTGCGGGGAATCTGTACGTAGGAGGCCGACCAAGTGGACTGTGCACTTGGACGCGCTCCCAGGTACAGATTCCAGCGAGCATCGCTCGACATTTCTAGAACACGTTCTAGTATTGCGCCGTGGACATGACCAAGAAATCAGTACTCGTGACCGGCGGCGGTAGCGGAATCGGCGCCGGCGTAGCGGCGAACCTCGCCGAGTGTGGCGCGGCGGTGACGATCGTCGGACGCGACGCCGACCGGCTCGACGCGACCGCTGACCGCATCAACCAGAACATCGGCCGTTCGGCCGTGCACTGCCACGCAGCCGACGTGACGGACGAAGATCAAGTCGCCGCGGCCGTGGCATCCGCAGTCACTCACGGCGACGGCCTCCACGGCGTGCTGGCGTGCGCGGGCGGCAGCGAGACCATCGGCCCGATCACCCAGATGGACACCGAGGCGTGGAAACGCACCGTCGACCTCAACGTCAACGGCACCATGTTCACCGTCAAACACAGTGCGCGTGAATTGGTCCGATCTGGCGGCGGCAGTTTTGTCGCGATCTCGTCGATCGCCGCGAGCAACACGCACCGATGGTTCGGGGCCTACGGCGTCACCAAGTCGGCGGTCGACCATCTCGTCGAGCTGGCCGCCGACGAACTCGGCGCGAGTTCGGTGCGCGTCAACGGGATTCGGCCGGGACTCATCCGCACCGACCTCGTCGCACCCATTCTCGGCGACGAGACGCTGAGTGCCGATTATCGAGGCGCGACGCCACTGCCGCGGGTCGGCGAGGTCGAGGACATCGCCTGGCTGGCAACGTTCCTGCTCAGCGATCACGCGCGCTGGATCACCGGGCAGGTCATCAACGTCGACGGCGGCCAGATGCTGCGTCGCGGACCGGATTTCAGCTCGATGCTCGAGCCCCTGTTCGGCGCGGACGGCCTGCGCGGCGTGGTCGCTGCCACCGAATGACTGCTCAGCGGAACGGCAGGAAGTAGTCGTCGAGGGTGACCAGACGCAACTTTCGGTCGCGAATGATCTCGACCAGCTCGTCGTAGACATGCGTCACCGGCCTGCGGTTGGCATGCCCGATCACCACCGATTGCGGTCGAAAGTACTTGCGCGCGTTCTCGATCAGGATCTTCTCGGTGATCACGCGGGAGTCCTCCAACGTCCCGTACCAGACGGTCGACGCGGGATATCCGACGTCGGCGGCGACCGCGTCGACCCGATTGGTGCGACGCCCATACGGCGGCCGATAGTACGGCGATCCGTCGACCCCAAAGGTGTTGCGCAAGAAACGTTTCGTCTTCTGCAGTTCGTCGACGATCACCGACTCGGGCACCCGGGTCAGATTGGGATGCGTCCACGTGTGATTGCCGAGCTGGATCTGGCCCGAGTCGACGAGCCGACGCAGCCGCACTCGGTGGTCTGTCCAGCTCGGATATGAGCCGGTGACGAAGAAGGTGAACCGCGCGCCGGTGTCCTCGGCGAAACGGATGTAGGACTCCACCACGGCGGAGTCGGCGCCGTCGTCGATCGTGAGCGCCATGTGCCGGCCCGGCCCGGGCAACGCCTTGATCGGATTCGGCGGCAAGGGTCGGCGGCTCTTCACGTCGGGCGGCAGCAGTCCCGCAGGCGACGGACGCTCACCGGGAACGGCCTGGGGCACCCCGGGGAGCGGTGGGAGCGAGAGGGGCGGCAGCCCGGGCAGTCGAATGGTCGGGCCCGGTTGAGCGGATGCCACCGGAGCCGTGACGCCCAGCGCGGTCGCGGTCCCGGCGGCAAGCACGGTCAGGAATTGGCGACGATCCATTCGAAAATGGTAATCCCACTCGTCACTTTAGTCACTTCAGTCACAAGCGACGGTAGCGCGTCACCAGGTCATTTCCTCCCGACAAGCGCGTTGCTGGGTGACCGGATCCACCTGGACCGTCGCGTGGTCGAGGCCGTACCGCGCGAGAACCGCCTGCGCGGCCGGCAGCACCTCGGCGTTGGGATGACTGCTACCGAGGTGAACGGTGGCGACGTCCATACCGGTCGTGAGTGACCATACGTGCAGGTCATGTACGTCGTCGACGACGTCGAGCGCAGCCAGGTCCGCTCGGAGCGCCTCCACGTCGACATGCGCGGGAGCCTGCTGGTTGAGGATGCGCAGGGCATCGGTGGCGAGCCGGACCGCACGCGGCACCACCCACAGCGCGATGAGGACGGCGACGATCACATCCGCGTAGCCCCAGCCGGTGGTCATGGCCACGACTCCGGCGATGAGCACCCCGACACTGCCGACGGCGTCGGCCAGCACCTCGAGATAGGCACCGCGCACCGCGATCGATTCCTTGGCGTCGGCCTTCAGCAGCAGCATGACACCGAGGTTGACCGCGAGACCGATGATCGCGACGATCACCAGTGTCAGGCCAGGAACCTCGGGATCGGTGCCGATGCGTCGCACCGCCTCGTAGA
This sequence comes from Gordonia sp. NPDC003422, assembly GCF_053588675.1. Classification (NCBI taxonomy): domain Bacteria; kingdom Bacillati; phylum Actinomycetota; class Actinomycetes; order Mycobacteriales; family Gordoniaceae; genus Gordonia; species Gordonia sp. NPDC003422. The sequence goes on along the minus strand of NZ_JBSFQL010000017.1, from coordinate 116,567 downwards.
GAACGAAGGCGGCAACGCCGATGAGGAGCACGGCGTTGGCGACCGCGGTGAAGACCTCGGCGCGGTACCAGCCAAAGCTGCGTGCGTCGGTCGTTCGGCCATGGCGGGCCAGCAACAACGCCGCCAGGCCCATCATCAGGGCGACCACGTCGGTGAGCATGTGCCCCGCGTCGGCGATCAGGGCCAGCGAGTTGACCACGATCCCGGTGATCAGCTCGATCACAAAGAATCCGCCGATCAGCGCGACAGCAACCGCCATCGGCCAGATCCTGCGGCCGCTCGCCGACGTCGGCGTTGGTCCGTGTGAGTGCGAATGCCCGTGTGAATGACCCATAGCCAGCTCAATATATGCATGAGTTCGCATGCATTGCAATGATTGGAATTAGGTCTACCTAATTCCGACAGTGATCATCGCAGCGTCGCGACCGCCGACGATCGTCGCAGTCCGGCAACCATCAAGAGGTCGACGAGCAAGGATCGGATCTCGGCCAGCAAGGCCGTCTCCGACAGATCCGCGCCGGCCGCGAGTTCTTTACGGGCCTTGCGCACGATCGTCCGCAGCACCCGGGCGGCGTCGGCCTCGTCGGGCTCCTCCCCCGGATCCGCCATCATCATCTTGCGCAGGATCTCGAAGGCACCCGAGAGGTCCGTGATGATCTCGACCATCTCGGGACGCACCGTCTCGCCGCGCTGCACCTTCGACAACGAGCGTCGCGCGATGATGCGAAAGTTGCGGACCGCGTTGTCAATGGGATCGGCGGTCGCCGAGATGCGTTGGATACGCAGCCGCGACGTCCAATACAGCGGCGACACCCGCGTCACCTCACGGCCGCCACGCATGTCCGAACGCATCGTGTTGATAGCGCCCTGTGTGCCACGCGCCGTCTCCAGCGCCGCCGCCACCTCTTCGGCATTGCCGGTACTGAGGCCGACGGCAAGTTGCCGAGCGGCGTCGCGCACGGTCGCGAGCACTCCGGCGGCATCCCGCCGGGCCCGCGTCGCCGGATTGACCGGGAGCAGTGCGCCAACCAGGATGCCGATCGCCCCGCCGATCAGGGCGTCGATCGCGCGATGGAATCCGGCGACCCCGCCCGGCGGCAGCAGCGTCGCCACCAGCACAGCCGACGACGCCGCCTGCATCGGGATCAGCGGTCCGTCGTCGAGGAACACCGCCACCGCCATCGCAAGCGCGACCACCACCACGATCTGCCATGTTCCCGACCCGACCTGGGAGATGAACACGTCGCCGACGAGGATGCCGATCGTCACGCCACCGACGAGTTCGACCGACCGCCGCCAACGCTGGCTCAGCGACAGTCCCAGCGAGATCACCGCCGCAATGGGCGCGAAGAACGGTTGCGGATGGCCGAAGACCTCGATCGCCACCCACCACGCGGCACCCGCGGCGAGCGAACACTGCGCGATCGGCACAAACGACAGCCACAACCGCCGAAGTCGCTGCCGCAGCGGGGCGGGCAGCGAGTTGAAATGCCTGCGCAGGCGTGCGATCACACCAAGCCGAGGTGCGCGGCGGCGCTCGGATCGCTGTCGTTGAGCAGGTCGAGGCAGCGCAGGTACTCGTCTTCTTCGCCGATGGCCTGGGCCGCACGGGCCAGCACGCCGACCGCACGCAGAAAGCCTTGATTCGGTTCGTGCTTCCACGGGACCGGGCCGAAGCCCTTCCAACCGTGGCGTCGGAGCTGGTCGAGCCCACGGTGGTATCCGGTCCGGGCGTAGGCGTATGCCTCGATCACCTTGCCGAGGTCCACGTCGTCGCCGGTTCCCGCGGCATCGATGGCGGCCTCGGCCAGGTACGCCCAGGCGATGGACGCAGTGGGATGCGCCGCCGCCACCTCGGCGGGTACCGCACCATTGAGTAGGTCAGATTCGGCCTCGTCGTCGCCGGTGAGCAGTACCGGCTGTGGGCCCAGAAGATCTCCGAATGACGTCACGTCTCCATTGAATCATCGCCTCAGGCGAGGATGGACGAGACCAGGACTAGCCGATATGTCCGGAATCGACCGAACGCCCGAGTGCTGTATCGGGGGTCCATTCGCTAGGGTGAATGGCGCAATCGCTCCCGGCCGGTCGGCCGAACTGTCAGCGATGGTCGACGACGAGTGTCTAATCAGAGACGCGTGAAAGCGGGGTGATGAGGTCATGTCCAGACCCGGCGAGCCAAAGACGGCTGTCACCAAGGCCTTTGCCGCGATCCGGCGTTACGGTGAAGATCGACGCGCGCGCCGCAGGAGCGGACCCCCCGACCCAGCCGGGCGGCGTACTCAGGCTAGCGCCACCCCCGGCACACCTGCTGCCGACACACCGGACGCCGGCGTGTCGACGTCGCCGTCGAACGGCCCGTCGGCGGCGGAGACCGTGCAATTTGTCACACCGGGCTCACTTGATCAGAGCACCGACCGCAGAGAGGGCAACGACCCAGCCGTGGAAGATCCCACCCAAACCGACTTCGCCCCGGACAACACCGCTGACACCGACACCGCGCACGAGGAAAGCGCGGCGCCGACCGAGCGCCGGGACTCCGGGAACAAGCAGGACTCGGGGAACAAGCAAGATCCGGCTCCGGCACCGCCGAAGCCGAAGGGTGGACGCGGCATCGATGGCGCGACCCAGGTCATCCGCCGTGAAGACATGCCCGACACCAGCGACCTCCAGGACCTCGACGACATCGACCCGGTCGCCGCGAGCACCGACGACACCGGCGACACCACCGACGACGAAGAGTCGGCGGCGCCGGCCCGTCTGGGACCGAGCGACTCGAAGACCACGGTGATCCGGCGTGAGGACATGCCGGATACGAGCGACCTCGAGGACCTCGACGACATCGACCCGATTGCCGAGAGCGCCGACGACGCCACCGACTCGGAGTCGGACTCGGACTCCGGCTCGGGCTCGAAGGTCGCGGGTGCTGCCGGCGTTGCTGCTGTTGCCGGAGCCGCCGGTGTTGCTGCCGCGGTCGCGTCGAAGGACGACGAAAGCGATTCGGCAGCAGCAGAATCCGACGTTCCCGAATCGGAATCGGAGGAGCCCGCCGCAACAGAGTCCGACGCAGTAGAGGCCGACGCAGCAGAGGCCGATGCAGCAGAGGCTGATGCCGAGCCGGTTGCCGACGAGCCCGTTGCCGAAGAATCGGTCGCCGATGAAACAGTGTCGGAGGAGCCTGCCGCCGAGGATTCCGTCGCGCACGACCCGGTCGCAGAAGATTCCGCCACCGAGGAATCCGCCACCGAAGAACCCGCTGCCGAAGAACCCGCTGCCGAGGACGACGGTGCCGCCCAAGAATCGGCGGAGGACACCTCGGGAGCAGAGGCCGAGGCGGCCGAGCCCGAGGCAGAAACTGCGGCAGACCTCGACACTGCCGAACCCGAGGCAGACGACGCCGCAGCTGTCGACACAGAATCTGACGCCACCGAGACCGTCGACTCGGAAGACACAGACGCCACCGATGCCGATGCCGGCGCGGATGCGAAGACCGCGGTCATCGCACTCCCGGACACCGCAAAGGCGGATACCACCCCCGCGGACAGCGCAGCGACCGACACCACCGAGGCCGACGGTCCCGCCACGGAAGCGATCGCCGACCCGTCCGGTTCGGACGCCAAGACCGCGGTCATCGAGCGCCCGCAGCCTGCGCGCGTGGACACCAAATCCGACACCCCGGCGGTCGCCGAATGGTCGACCGTCGCACACGAACCGCAGGTCATCCAGGGCGCCAAGCCGGAAGAGAAGAAGGGTCGGGGCCGGCTGATCGCCGCGGCGGTGGCCGCCGTCGTGATCGTCGTGGCCGTGGTTGGCGGCATCTTTGCGTTCATCAGCCTCCGCGAGCCCGCCCCGGCGGACGAAGCGGCCGAGGTGGCGACCCAGTACACGACTGCGCTGTCGAACGGTGATCTCACCACTCTGGTCGAGATCACCTGCGGCACCGACCACGACTTCTTCGCAAGTCAGGATCCGGCGGCCTACCAGCAGACCTTCAACTCACAGAAGGCGCGCAACGAACTCGTTCAGTTCGGCGAGATCAGGGCGGTCCGCGTCGACGGCGACCAGGCCGTCGTCGAACTGCCCGCGGCTCCGGGCAACCGGCCGCAGGAGCAGGAGTTGGTCACCATCAACCTGCAGAAGTCGGGTGACGACTGGAAGGTCTGCGCGCCGCAGTGAACCGTGCCGCACCGAGTGGAGGCGACCATCGCTTCCCGGCGCAGCCCGGGCGGCCGGTGAACCCACACCCGGGCCCGGCACCAACATTCACGCCGCGGACGTTCACTCCGCCGGCGTTCACGGCGCCACCCCCGCAGTCGACGTGGCAAACACCCGCGCCGGCCGCCCCACCGCGACCGCCCTCCCGCAACGCACGATCCGCCCGCGTCCGAGCATCGCGCCCCAAGAAGCGCAGGATCGAACCCGAGGTGATCATCGCCGGCTTGGTGATGATCGCCCTCGCGCTCGCCGTGATCGTCGGGCTCATCGCGCTCTGACTTCGTCGGCAAACGCGGAGTCGAGAAGAGCGGCCAAGAAAGTGGGGGAAGAAACTTCTTCCCCCACCCTTGGTGTCCTCCCCCAGAAATTTCTAGCGGAAGACTATGAACCCCGGGGAAGAAGTTCTTCCCCTAGATTTTGCGGTCGCCCCGCTGACGCATTTTCCCAGCTCAGCAAAGCGGCAACCGGACATCAGGTCCGTATGAAGTTGTGCCCGGATACCGGGCACAACTTCATACAGATGAGATCGAGCGCGTCAGGCGCTGATCGACTTGCCGACCGACTTGAGGTCGGTGCAGGCCTCGACGACGCGCTCGCTCATGGCGGCCTCGGCCTTCTTGGACCAGACGCGCGGGTCGTAGGTCTTCTTGTTGCCGACGTCGCCGTCGACCTTCAGGACGCCGTCGTAGTTCTCGAACATATGCCCGGCGATCGGTCGCGTGTAGGCGTACTGGGTGTCGGTGTCGACGTTCATCTTCACCACGCCGTAGCTCAGCGCCTCTTCGATCTCACTCTTGAGCGACCCGGAACCGCCATGGAAGACGAAGTCGAACGGCTTGGAGCCCTCGGCCAGGCCGAGCTTCTTCACCGCGACCTCCTGGCCGGCCTTGAGCACGTCGGGGCGCAGCTTCACGTTGCCGGGCTTGTACACGCCGTGCACGTTGCCGAAGGTCGCGGCGAGCAGGTACTTGCCCTTCTCGCCGGTACCCAGGGCGTCGAGGGTCTTCTCGAAGTCCTCGGGGGTGGTGAACAGTTTGTCGTTGATCTCGGCCTCGACACCGTCCTCTTCACCGCCGACGACGCCGATCTCGCATTCGAGGATGATCTTCGCGGCGGCCGCCTTGGCGAGCAGATCCTGCGCGATCTCCAGGTTCTCCTCCAGCGGCACCGCGCTGCCGTCCCACATGTGCGACTGGAACAGCGGGTCCTTGCCCGCGTCGACGCGCTCCTGGGAGATGGCCAACAGCGGACGGACGTAGGTGTCGAGCTTGTCCTTGGGACAGTGGTCGGTGTGCAGGGCGATCGTCACGTCGTACTTCGCGGCGATCACATGTGCGAACTCGGCGAGGGCAACCGCGCCGGTCACCATCTCCTTGATACCGAGGCCCGAACCGAATTCGGCGCCACCGGTCGAGAACTGGATGATGCCGTCACTACCGGCATCGGCGAATCCTTTGATCGCGGAATTGATGGTCGACGAGGAGGTGCAGTTGATCGCAGGAAATGCGTACCCACCCTCCTTGGCCTTCTTGAACATCTCGGCGTACTGATCGGGGGTGGCAATCGGCATTTCTCACGTCCTCCAACCGGGTGGGTTTTCACGCTTTGCGAGTCGGTTACTCCTGTTCAGTATGGCAAGGCCGCGGGGGTCTCGTGCACCGGACGTCGGACCCGGCGCAGCCCGGTGTCAGGAAACACTCAGATCTTCTCGGTATCCTCGGGTTCCGTGACGAACTTCGCGATTGACGCAAACACGACAAACCTGGCATTGCTGCCCGGTTTCCTCGACCCCGTCAACCTGCTGAACTCGTTCGGCACCTGGATTCTGGCCGGCCTCCTGATCGTCGTCTTCGTCGAATCAGGACTGCTCTTTCCCCTGCTCCCCGGCGACTCACTGCTGTTCACCGCTGGTCTGATCGTGGCCGCGAAGTCCGCCGAGATCGAACCGTTCGCACCGCTGTGGGTGCTGCTCGTCACCATCCCGATCGCCGCCTTCCTCGGTGATCAGGTGGGGTATCTGATCGGCAACCGGGCCGGATACTCCCTGTTCAAGCCCGACGCGAAGGTGCTCAAAGAGAAATACATCATCGAGGCGCACGAGTTCTTCGAGAAGCACGGCCCCATCACCATCGTGTTGGCGCGGTTCGTCCCGATCGTGCGCACCTACGCCCCGCTCGTCGCGGGTGCGGCCAAGATGCGGTACCCCGTCTTCCTCACCTACAACGTGGTGGGCGCGATCGCCTGGGGTGCCGGGGTGACGCTGCTCGGCTACTTCCTCGGGCAGATCGCCTTCATCCGCGACAACGTCGACTACATCTTCTTGCTCATCGTGTTCGTGTCGGTGCTGCCGATCATCTCCGAGGTCGGCAAGCGGGTGATCCGCAGGCGGCGGGCGGTCGTCAAGGAGCCACTCGACACCGACGACGCCGTGACCGTCGACTCACGATAGCCACCGTTGCGGCTCGCTCTCAGGCTGACCGCGTAGCCTGATGAGCCGTGACGTCCACAGCTCTAGCCGAGACCACGACAAACGTGGCTCTCATGCCCGGCTTTCTCGACCCGGTGACCCTCCTCGGATACTTCGGCGGTTTCGCACTCTGGGGTCTGCTCCTGGTGATCCTGATCGAGTCGGGCGTGTTGTTCCCGGTCCTACCAGGTGATTCGCTGCTCTTCGTGGCAGGCATGGTGGTCGCCGCCGGCGGCAAGGACGGGATCGAGAGTTTCGCCACACTGTGGCAGCTGCTGATCCTCATCCCGATCGCCGCGATCATCGGCGGCCAGATCGGCTACTGGATCGGCCGCTTCGTCGGCACCGAGATGTTCAAGCCCGACGCCCGATTCCTCAAGGAGCGCTACCTCACCGAGGCGCACGAATTCTTCGAGAAGCACGGCCCGATCACCATCTTCCTGGCCCGGTTCGTGCCGATCGTGCGCACGCTCGCCCCGATCGTCGCCGGCGCGGCCCGCATGAAGTACTCGATCTTCTTCATCTACAACGTGGTCGGCGCCATCGTCTGGGGCGCCGGCATCGTGCTGCTCGGCTACTGGCTCGGTCGCTTCGAGATCGTCCAGAAGCTCATCGAACCAATCTTCATCCTGATCGTCGTGCTGTCGGTCGCCCCGATGTTCTACGAGTGGTACCGACGACGTCGGGTGGCGAAGCGGGAAGCCGCAACGACAGTCGAGACGCCGGCACCGACCGAGGAACAGACCGACACTGTCTGATCCGAAGAGATCGGTGACCACCGCGCTGAACTGGGCAAATGGGGTAGTGCCGTGCCCCCAAAATCTAGGGGAAGAACTTCTTCCCCGGGGTTCGAAGTCGTCCGCGAGAATTTTCTGGGGGAGGACTCCAGGGGTAGGGGAAGAAACTTCCTCCCCTACTTTTGTGGGCGCATGTTCTTGGCGTCGCGTTCGGCGGAACGCGACGACGGTGACTCAGATCGGTGACTGAGATCGGGCCCGTCAGCGTCCGCTTCCGGGAAATACCCGGAGGACCACCCTCAGGGGCCCGATCCTGGCCACCGGTTCGTGTGAGCCGGCGGTCTCTCGTCATCGTGCCGTCGTCAACGCCTCAGGTTGGCTCCGTTTCCACGGTTCAGGCTCAGGCAGCGGCCGCGCTCACCACGCCTGCCCGAGATCGGCGTGTTGTCGAATCCAGGAGTGCATGGCGATCCCGGCGGCGACGCCGGCGTTGATGCTGCGCGTCGAGCCGAACTGGGCGATCGACACGGTGAGGTCGGCGGCGGCCTGGGCGTCGTCGCTGACACCCGGTCCTTCCTGCCCGAACAGCAGCACGCAATCACGCGGCAGTTCAACGGTTTCCAACGGCAGTGCACCCGGCGTGTTGTCCACCGCCACCACCGTCAACCCCGAATCACGAGCCCACGCAATCAGATCCGCCACCGTCTCGTGATGCATCAGATGCTGATAGCGGTCGGTGACCATGGCGCCGCGACGATTCCACCGGCGTCGTCCGACGATGTGGACGGCGGCTGCGGCGAACGCGTTCGCGGTGCGGACCACGGTCCCGATGTTGGCGTCGTGGGCGAAGTTCTCGATCGCGACGTGGAACGGGTGACGACGGGTGTCGAGGTCGGCGACGATCGCCTCACGGGTCCAATACCGGTACGCGTCAACCACATTGCGGGTGTCGCCCTCGTCGAGAAGCGTCGGGTCGTACCGGTCGTCGGTGGGTGGCGGCGAATCATGTTCGGCCGCCCAGGGACCCACGCCTACCGCGGGGCCGGCCTGCCACTCGGTCGGGCCTGGCTCCCCGGAAATGTCAGGCAAGACCCCAGAATCAGACAAGGCCGAGGTCGCCCAGGCCCAACAGCGACCGATACGGCACGCCGAGTCCGGTGATCACGGCGTCGGCTCCGGTGGCGCGGTCCACGACGGTGGCCACGCCGACGACGGTCGCCCCCGCCTCACGCGCCGCCTCGACCGCCGCCGACGGCGACGCGCCCGTGGTGGACGTGTCCTCGACCACCAGCACCCGACGACCGGCGATGTCCGGTCCCTCGATGCGGCGTTGCATGCCATGGGTTTTCGCGGCCTTGCGCACCACGAACGTGTCGATGGCCCGACCGTCGGCATGCATGATCGAGGTGGCCACCGGATCTGCCCCGAGCGTCAGACCGCCGACCGAGTCGTACTCCCAGTCCGCGGTCAGTTCCCGCATCAGCCGGCCGATGAGCGGCGCCGCCTCGTGATGCAGGGTCGCGCGTCGGAGGTCGACGTAGTAGTCGGCTTCCTTGCCCGAGGACAACGTCACCTTGCCGTGCACCACGGACAGTTCCTGGACGAGGGCGGCCAGCCGCTCACGCGCCGACTGATCCACAGCGGGAGAAGACGAACCGGGGACAGAAGACATGACAGGAACTCTCACTCTCGGCCGGATGGCGGGTCAGTCGCGACTGTGACGATTTGGCCGCTCGATCCCGGGGTCGCTGTCAGAGCCACGCTCCCGGCGGACCGGCATGGGACTCAGCCCGCGAGCGCCACGGGTCGGCGTCGTGCCCGTCGCAGGGCTGGGTGCCGGTGCGGGCGCAGGCTGCCGGGGCTGGGCGGGCCGCCGATCGGGGTTCGGCGCAGCAGCCGGGTTGGGTGCCGCTTCCCCCCGTCGTCGGCGTTCCTTGTCCCGCATCGACTCGGTCTTCTCGTCGGCGAGTTCGGCGCGCGTCGGGCCGTGCGGGTCCCGGGGATCGGGGGTGTCCTGGGGATCGCGGACCGGCGGCAGGACGCGCAGCAGGTCGGCGAAGCGGCGCACAACTTCCAGCCCCGCGTTGAGGTGAGCAGCGTCGTTGGTCAAGGGCATCGAGCCGAGCGCCCAATTGCCCTCGTTCCAGAGCACCTCGACATACGCCGGCGCCTTGTTCGCCAGGGCGACCATGCGCCGGTCACACACCCTTCGGGCGACGTCAAGGTTGTTGGAGAACATCACGCGCGGACCCATCGCACCGAGCAGTTCGACGTCCTCTTCCATCGGGGCGAGTACGTCCTCGTGGCGCAGGTCGATCACCACTGGCGACGGCCCGGACCTGCGGACGGCGACCACGGTGGACGTGTCGACCAGGTCGAACACCACCGCTTCCGCGCCCCCGTAATGCCCGTATGCAACATCGCGAACCGCGACATGGTCCGGAACGTTCATCGTTGCGCGGTGAAAGACCTTGCGCAGCTTGGTGTCCGACTCACGGAACTTGAACTCGTGCTCGTCGCCCCACACCGCGCGCTGGTGACGCGCGACGTTGGATCGCTGCCGGTCCAGCCACAGCAGGACGACCGCGCCGGCGAGCGCCACGGCGGCTATGACGAAGTAGACGATGGTGGTCATCGCGCTACAGCCTACTATCGGCAGGCCAGCCACCGTGCTGCGTGACCCGCCACCGGCGTCGAGCGGGTCAGCGGGTCACGTATCCGCGCGCCTTGTCGACCACGTTGACCAGCGTCGACGCGAGGTCCGATGCGTCGGAATCCCGATATTTGCGCAGGTTGACGAGGATCTGGTCGGCCAGTGAGTCACGCCACCCCGCCACGTCGCCGCTCATGTGCGCCGAGATCGAGACTCCGGGCATATCCCACAGCGGACTGTCCTCGGCCAGCGGTTCGTCGTCGAACACGTCCAGCGAGGCCGCTCCGAGCGCACCCGAGCGCACCGCATCCACCAGTGCGGATTCGTCGACGAGCTGCCCGCGCCCGACGTTGACGAGGTGGGCGCCGGATTTCATGGCCCCGAGTACCCGCGCGTCGACCATCCGTTCGGTCTGCGGTGTGAGCGGCGCGACGAGGATGACGTTGTCGAAGGCGCCGATGTGATCGGCGAGGTCGGATGTGGCGATCACCTCGCCGAAGTCGGGGTCGCCGGTCCGTGCGACGCGGCCGGCCCCGGTCACCGACACCCCCACCGCCCGCAACAACCGGGCGATGGCACGTCCGATACCGCCCGTTCCCACCACGAGCGCCGACGTCCGATGCGTCGCGACCGTCTCCCGATGCCGCCACACGTGGTCACGCTGAAATCCCATCGATTCGTGTAATCGCTTGTCCCGAGCCAGGATCGAGCCCAGGACGAACTCCGCAATCGGGCGGTCGAACACGCCGCTGGCGTTCGTGACCACCACCTCGGAGGTCACCAGATCGTCGAAGAGCAGCGAGTCGACACCGGCCGCACAGACGTGCACCCAGCGCAGCGAGTCTTTCGCCACGTCCCAGTTGTCGACGAGGCCGCGGGAGAAGAAGTCCCACAGGACAAGGATGTCGGCGCCGGACAGGGCGTCGGCCAGTCCATCGGCGGTGCAGTGCCGGATGTCGGCGAGTTGGTCCAGCTCGGCCAGGTTGTAGGGCGGCGGCACGTCGTCGGCGCCGAGGAAGACGAGAACGGGATATGCGTCGGAAGCCATCGGCATCCACCCTATGCGTCCAACATTGACAGCATTCTGTCAATTATGACAGAATGCTGTCATAATCAACCGAAACCTCAGGAGGCTCCCGATGCATACCGTCCATCTCGCGCTCTACGAAGGCCTGGCCGACTGGGAGTACGGATATGTCGCCGCGGGCATCAACAATCCGGAGTTCCAGCGCGCGCCGGGGACCTTCGAGATACGTACCGTCGGCGTCACTCGCGATTCCGTCACGACCATCGGCGGCGTGCAGATGACTCCCGGGCTGACGCTCGGCGAGGTCGATCCCACCCAGAGCACCATGCTCGTTCTCCCCGGCGCGCAGAGCTGGGATGGCAACGACCCCTTCGTCGACGCCGCGTTGCGTTGGAATGCCGCAGGAGTGCCCGTCGCCGGGATCTGTGGTGCGACGCTGGGTCTCGCCCGCGCCGGACTGCTCGACCATCGACGCCACACCAGCAACGCACGGGAGCAACTCGCACCGACCGGATATCAGGGCGCCGAGCATTACGTCGACGCTCCCGCCGTCACCGACGACGGCATCATCACCGCCGCGGCTGTGGCACCGGTCGAGTTCGCACGCGAGGTGTTCGCCCTGCTCGGCATCTACGAGCCCGCGGTGCTCGACGCCTGGTGGCAGCTGTATGGCAAGAAGGATCCGGCCGGCTTCTACGCCCTGGCCGAGAACTGACGCGCGTGTCCGAACATCAACGACTGCTGTCCGACGCGGCGCTGACCGCGTTCCACCTGAACGGGCAGTTCCTCGCTCTCGCCGACGAGCTCGCACGTCCCGCCGGCCTGACGGCAACACGGTGGCAGGTTCTCGGCGCGGTCTTGGACACGCCTCGCACGGTGTCTGACATCGCCCGCGTCATGGGTATCACACGCCAGAGCGTGCAGCGCACGGCCGACATCCTGGTCGACGACGGACTGGTTGCCTACTCCGACAACCCCGCCCACCGCCGCGCGAAACTCGTTGTCGCCACCGACGTCGGACGCGCGTCGGTCGAGGCCATCACACCTGGTCATCGGGCTGCTGCCGACCGCCTTACCGCCATGCTCGGCGCGGAACAATGGGAGTCGATCATCGACGGAATGCATGCGCTGAGCCGGGCCCTCGACAGCCTCTGACCTGGCCCTGCGAGACGAACCTGTCTAATTGTTGACAATCCGACAAACTACCGTCACGGTGGAGCCATGACCGCCAGTGTTGACACCACTCCCCTGACCGTTCCGGCCGCGTCATCTCGCCAGAAGGCGTCGCTGAGTCCGTTGCTCAAACAGGCGACACCCGTGGTCGTCGACCACGCGTTCGGCTCCTGGATTCACGGCACCGACGGCAACGACTACCTCGACTTCACCACGGGGATCGGGGTCACCAGCACCGGCCACTGCCATCCACGCGTTGTCGCCGCCGCACAAGCACAGTGCGCCAAGGTGATTCACGCCCAGTACACCACCGTCATGCATCCACCGCTGCTCGAGTTGACCGAACGGCTCGGGGGCGTACTACCGCTCGGACTGGACTCCGTCTTCTACGCCAACTCCGGGTCGGAGGCCGTCGAGGCCGCGGTCCGCCTGGCGAGAATGGCCACCGCCAAGCCGAACATCATTGTCTTCCAAGGCGGATTCCATGGCCGGACGGTCGCAGCAGCAAGTCTGACCACGGCAGGCACCCGCTTCTCGGCGGGCTTCTCACCTCTGATGAGCGGCGTGCACATGGCGCCGTTCCCGTACGCCTTCCGGTACGGCTGGGACACCGACACCGCGGTCGACTTCGCCCTGAGCGAGCTCGACTACCTGCTGCAATCCCGCGTCGCACCCAATGACACCGCGGCCTTCCTGATCGAGCCGGTCCTCGGTGACGGAGGCTATCTGCCCACCCCGCCGCGCTTCCTGGCCGGCCTCCGTGAACGCGCCGACGCGCACGGCATCCTGCTGATCCTCGACGAGGTGCAGGCCGGGTTCGGACGCACCGGTCGCTTCTGGGGCCACCAGCACGCCGACGGGCTCGTGCCCGATATCCTCATCACCGCAAAGGGACTCGCCTCCGGGTTCCCCATCTCCGCCATCGCAGCGCCGACCGCACTGATGAGCAAGGCCTGGCCCGGCTCGCAAGGCGGAACCTACGGCGGCAACGCGGTCGCCGCGGCCGCCGCCATTGCCACCCTCGACGTGATCGAAAGCGAGGGCCTGGTCGAGAACGCTCGCCTCCGGGGTGAGCAACTCCTCGACGGACTACGTTCTGTGGCAGCGCCTTACAACGGCATCGGGGATGTCCGCGGGATCGGCCTGATGGCCGGCGTGGAGTTCGTCACCGCCGATGCATCCGGCGCACGAGTGCCCGACGCGGCAGCGGCAACCGCGGTGCAGCAGGCCACCACCGCGCAGGGATTGCTGACACTGACCTGCGGACCGGCCGGCAACGTCGTCCGCATGATCCCCGCACTCGTGGTGACCGAGGACGAGATCAGGCTGGGCGTCGAGCGTTTCGGTGCCGCACTGGCAGCCACACTCGGCCAGTGAGCATCGTCACCGACCTCACCACACTCGGCATCGACGCCGACGAGTCGACCCGGCGCCTGGCCGAATACTCCTACGACGCCTCGAACTATCGCGTGCCGCCGATCGCCGTCTCGTTCCCGCGATCGGCCACCGAGGTCGCCACCATTGTCCGCCATTGTCACGAGCACGGAGTACCGGTGACCGCACGAGGCGGCGGAACATCCATGGGCGGCAACGCCATCGGCACGGGCATGGTCATCGACCTGTCACGCCATCTCGCCGATGTCCTCTCGATCGACGCCGACGGCGAAACCGCTGTGGCGGGCGCGGGCATCGTGTTGACCACCCTTGCCGCGCAGGCACGCAAGGCCACCGACGGACGGCTCACCTTCGCCCCCGACCCCTCGTCGGCCTCCCGTGCCACCCTCGGCGGCGCCATCGGCAACGACGCCTGCGGCAATCATTCGGTGCGCTACGGACGCACCAGCGATCACATCATCGAGCTCCATCTGGTGACCGCCGACGGGTATGCGCTCACCGCAACGCGTTCCGGCCTCAGCGCCTCCGAGCCCGACGATGGAGCTGCCGCTGCACGTGCAGCTCAGATCACCCGGGATCTACACGATCTGACATCGGCCAACCTCGGCATCTTCCGCACGTGGCTGGAGACCATTCCACGTCAGGTGTCGGGCTATCACCTGGCAAAGCTGCTCCCGGAGAACGGTTTCGACGTCGCCCGTGCACTGGTCGGCAGCGAGGGCACCTGTGCTGTCGTGGTGTCGGCCAAGGTCCGTCTCGTCCCGGCGCCCACGTCGGCATTGTTGTTGTGCGTCGGCTACCACTCCCCGTCCGACGCGGCTCGCGACGTGCCCGCGATCCTGCCGTTTGCGCCGTCGGCCATCGAGGGTATCGACCGCAAGATCGTGGCCACCATGGCCGCCCGACGCGGACCCGACACCGTCGCCGGTCTTCCGGACGGCTCGGCCTGGTTGTTCATCGACATCGACGAGAACAGCGCCGCAACACAATCCGAAGAGGATGTGCCGGCCACGGCCAGACTGCTGCTCGACCACCTGCGCGGTCAGGGCCGAATGATCGAGGCCACCGTCGTCGACGATCCGGTCCGACGAAAGGCGTTGTGGCGCGTCCGAGAAGACGGCGCCGGTTTGTCGTCGCGCCTCGCCGACCCCGACGACGAGAACGTCGGCAGCGGCTACGAATCCTGGCCCGGTTGGGAAGACGCCGCGGTCGCCCCCGAACGCCTCGCCGACTACCTCGACGACTTCTCCGCACTCCTCGACGAGCATGGACTCACCGGCGTGATGTACGGCCACTTCGGCGCGGGCTGTATGCACGTGCGGATCACCTTTGACCTGCGGACCGAATCCGGTCGCGCGACGATGGACCGATTCTGCACCGCGGCAGCCGAACTCGTGGTCCGCCACGGTGGTTCCCTGTCCGGCGAACACGGCGACGGACGTGCGCGGTCGGCGCTGCTACCCATCATGTACGCCCCGGATATGTTGCGCGCCTTTGCCGAGTTCAAGAGGATCTGGGACCCGGCCGGCACTCTCAACCCCGGCAGCATCGTCGACCCACTCCCGATCACCACCGACCTCGCACTCGCCGACGTCCCGGATCGGCACTGGCCGACCAGTTTCAACCTCTGCCACTCCGGCGACACGCCCCTACCGCTCCCTGAGGTGCGAGCGAAGCGAGCCTCGAAGGGCCCGGCGACCACCCCGCCCGACCCCTTCACCCACGCCGTCCAAGGCTGCATCGGCGTCGGCCGTTGTCGTGCGTCGTCGGGCGGTGTGATGTGTCCGAGCTTCCGCGCCACGCGCGACGAGAAGGACTCGACGCGGGGCCGGGCGCGCGTCTTGCAAGACATGGTCCGCACCGCACCCTCGGTCGAAGAGGGTTGGCGATCAACCGATGTCGCCGACGCCCTCGACCTGTGCCTGTCCTGCAAGGCGTGCTCCACCGACTGCCCGACCGGCGTCGACATGGCCACCTACAAGTCGGAGTTCCTCGACCACCATTACCGTCGCCGCCTTCGTCCGCTCTCCCACTACTCGCTCGGCTGGATGCCCGCATGGCTCCCGACCGCCACCCTTGCCGCGCCTGTCATCAACAGGGTTCTCGCGTCGAAACTGAACCGGCTCATGGCACGGGCGGGCGGTATCGATCCGCGACGTTCCATGCCGCGGTTCGCCACACGAGCCCAACGCCGCGAGCACCTCGGAGCGCTGCCCGCGGTGAACGCCACCTCCGACGTGGTACTCGTCGCCGATTCCTTCACCAAGGCCTTCCGACCGCACGTGGCGACAGCCACCGCCGAGGTGCTGGGCGCCGTCGGCGACGCGGTCGGCTGCACCAGCGACGTCTGCTGTGGGCTCACGTGGATCTCCACCGGCCAGCTGAAACGGGCCCGTAAGACGTTGCAGCGCACGGCGTCGATCCTCGACGATGGAACAGACCGGCCCATCGTCGTCGCCGAACCCAGTTGCGCCGCAGCCCTGCGCAAGGACCTACCTGAGCTCGTCGACACCCCGGCGGCCCATCGCGTCGCGTCGAGGGTGCGCAGTTTCGCGTCGCATCTGGCCACCCTGACCGACGACGGTTGGCAGCCAACAGGACTGCCCCAGGCGGTCACTTTGCAGACGCATTGCCACGAGTACGCGGTGTTCGGTGCTGCGACGGGCGCATCGGCATTGCGGTCACTGGGTGTCGAGGTGCACAACGCCGAGGGCTGCTGCGGCGTCGCCGGAAACTTCGGGTTCGAACGTGGCCACTACGAGGTCAGCATGGCGGTGGCCGAGAACTCGCTCGCTCCGGCGCTGCGTGAGCAACCCGACCGTCCCGTCGTCACCGACGGCTTCAGCTGCGCCATGGCCGTCGATCACCTCTCGTCGGTCGACGCCGCACTCGCCTCGACGCGCAGCGTCCACCTCGCCGAACTGTTGGCCGATCCAGGAGGAAATCCCACATGACCACCATCGAATCCCGCACCGCTCCCGCGATCGACCAGGTCCATCCGGATCTCTTCATCGACGGCCAGTGGGTCCCCGCTGCCTCCGACAAGCGTTTCGATGTCGTCAACCCCGCCACCGAGGAGACCCTTGCCCGCGTCGCCGACGCCGACGCCACCGATGCCCGCCGCGCGATCGAGTCCGCGGCCGCGCACCAGAAGTCCTGGGCCGCGACATCACCGCGATCGCGCAGCGAGATCCTCTACCGCGCATATCAACTCATCATCGACCGCGCCGACGAGATCGCCGCGGTGATGACCGCGGAAATGGGCAAACCACTCGCAGAGGCGAAGGGTGAAGTCGCCTACGGTGCCGAGTTCTTCCGTTGGTTCGCCGAGGAGGCAGTACGCATCGGCGGCGATCACACCACCACCGGCGACGGCGGCAACCGGATCATCGTCACCAAACAGCCTGTCGGACCGTGCATTCTGATCACACCCTGGAACTTTCCGCTCGCCATGGGCACTCGCAAGATCGGCCCCGCGATCGCGGCAGGTTGCACGATGGTGTTCAAACCGGCCGAGCTCACTCCGCTGACCACGCTGATGCTGGCCGACATCCTCACCGAGGCAGGACTTCCCGACGGTGTGCTGAACGTGGTCACCACCACCGACCCATCCGCCGTCGTCACCGAGTGGATGGAGAGCGGCCTCGCGCGCAAGGTCAGCTTCACCGGCTCCACCGAGGTCGGCAAAACCCTGCTACGACAAGCAGCGGGCACGGTGATGCGCACCTCCATGGAGCTCGGCGGCAACGCCCCGTTCATCGTGTGTGCCGACGCCGACATCCCACGTGCCGTCGACGGCCTGATGGTGGCGAAGATGCGCAACATGGGCCAGGCGTGCACGGCCGCCAATCGGGTGTTCGTGCACCGCAGCATCATCGACGACTTCTCCACGCAACTCACCGGACGCATGTCCGCGCTGCGAGTCGGTGACGGCGCAGCAGAGGGAACACAGGTCGGGCCCCTCGTCGAACCGAAAGCGGTCGGCAAGGTAGCCCACCTCGTCGATGACGCGACTCAGCGCGGTGCCACCGTGCGCTGCGGCGGAACAACTTCCGACGAGCCCGGGTACTTCTATCCGCCGACCGTCCTCGCCGACGTCGATCCCGA
The DNA here is from genome assembly GCF_053588675.1 of Gordonia sp. NPDC003422. NCBI lineage: Bacteria > Bacillati > Actinomycetota > Actinomycetes > Mycobacteriales > Gordoniaceae > Gordonia > Gordonia sp. NPDC003422. The sequence continues at coordinate 98,793 of NZ_JBSFQL010000017.1, read as the reverse complement.
ATCGGAGCTGATGTCCACCGAGATCTTCGGGCCGGTCGCGGCGCTCGTCGGCTTCGGCGATGCGTCCGCACCCGACGACCCGGCCGCCGACGACGAGGTGCTCGCCCTCGCCAACGACACGCCGTGGGGTCTGGTCGGATACCTGTTCAGCCAGGACGCCGACCGGCTCGAGCGGATGTCGTCGGCGATGGAAGTCGGTATGGTCGGCATCAACACGGGTCTGGTGTCCAATCCCGCGGCGCCCTTCGGCGGGATCAAGGAGTCGGGCCTGGGTCGCGAGGGCGGCCGGCTCGGCATCGAGGAGTTCCTCGACGTCAAGTACCTCGCCATTCCCGTCCGGCGCTGAATCACCGGCGCCGATCCGACCCACGATAAGGAGGCTGCATGTATCTCGGCGCTCAGCTGTTCACCGACAGCGAGTACGAGCAGCGCCTGGTCCGGGTGCGCGAACTCATGGATCGGCAGGGTTTGTCGGCGATCATCGTCACCGACCCCGCCAACATCTTCTACCTGATCGGCTACAACGCCTGGTCGTTCTACACCCCGCAGATGCTGTTCGTCCCGATCGAGGGCGAGATGGTGTTCTTCTCCCGCGAGATGGATGCCCATGGCGCGCATCGCACCACGTGGTTGTCCGAGGAACAGATCGTCGGTTACCCGGAGAGCTACGTGCATCGCCCCCACGTCCATCCCTTCGATTGGGTGGCGTGGGCGCTTCGTCAACGACACCTCATCGCACCGGCATCCAAGGCGGGTTCGGTTGGGCTGGAGATGGACTCGCACTTCTTCTCCCCCAAGGCCTATCGTGCGTTGTACAACGCCATCCCGGAGTGGAAGCTCGTCGATTCCTTCGAACTCGTGAACTGGGTGCGCTCGGTCAAGTCCGACGCCGAGATCCAGCTGATGCGTCAGGCCGGCATGGTGTGCTCGGAGGCGATGCGCGCGGCCATCGACACCATCGATGTCGGTGTGCGCCAATGTGATGCGGCGGCCGCCATCTCCCAGGCCCAGATCACCGGGACCGACCAGTTCGGCGGCGACTACCCCGCGATCGTGCCCCTTCTGCCCACCGGCGCGGCTGCCGACACCCCGCATCTCACCTGGCATCAAGGCACGTTCACCGAGAACGAGGCGGTGGTGGTCGAACTGACCGGTGCACACAACCGATATCACTGCCCCCTCGCGCGCACCGTCGCACTCGGCAAGCCGTCCAAGGACCTCGACTACGTCGCACAGGCCACCGCCGAAGGCCTGAACAACGTCCTCGACACCATCCGGCCCGGTGTCGCCACCCGCGAACTCGCGTCGACCTGGAACTGGACTCTCGCCAAGTACGGCCTTGAAAAGCCCTCTCGCCTCGGCTATTCCATCGGCATCGGCTATCCACCCGATTGGGGTGAGCGCACCATCAGCATCCGCACCGAAGACGAGACCATCCTGGAGACCAACATGACCTTCCACATCGTCTGCGGAATGTGGATGGACAACTACGGTTTCGAGCTGTCCGAGTCGGTCCGCGTCAGCCCCACCGGCGTCGAGACCTTCACCGCCTTCCCGCGTGAATTGATCCAGAAATGACAGCCCGCATGCACAATCCGCACAATCCGCTCCCTGAGGTGCGAGGAGCGCAAGCGACGAGCCTCGAAGGGTTGGCGAGAAGATGTCGCCAGCCCTTCGAGGCTCGCTTCGCTCGCACCTCAGGGAGCGGTGAGTGCCACAACCGAGACGAGGTGAAAGCATGACCGCCACCCACACCCCCACCATCCCCCTCGCGGGCCGCGCAAAGGATCTCGTCGGCTCGATGATCGATTCGTCGACGTCGCTCTTGGCCGCGCAGTCGCACGACATCGTGCGGTTCGCGATGGGATCGCCTGCCGACGAAGCGGTTCCGGCCGACGAGTTCCGGCAGATCGCCGGGGAGATCCTCGACAACAGCTCGTTCACCTACGGCGCCACCGAAGGTGAACCCCGACTGCTGCAGTTGCTGGTGGATTACCTTGCCACCACTCCGGATCCGTCGAGTCACGAACGGCTAGTCATCACCACCGGCGGCATGCAGGGTCTGGACCTGGCCTGCAAACTCTTCGTCGACCCGGGCGACCTGGTGGTGGTCGAATCCCCCACCTACACCAACGGCAGTGCGACCGCCCTCTCCTATGGTGCGCAACTCCTCGAGGTCCCGGTCGACGACGACGGCATGCAGGTGGACCGCCTCGAAGACCTCGTCGCCCGCACCCGCCTGACCCCCAAGGCGATCTACACCATCCCGACCTTCCAGAACCCGTCCGGCGTCACACTGTCCGCGGAACGACGCCGAGAGTTGTTGCGCCTCGCCCACATCTGGGGATCGGTCATCATCGACGACGACCCCTATGGTCTGCTGAGGTTCGCCGGCACCGACCTCCCCACCTTCCAAACACTGAGTCCCGCAGATCCACTCGTGTTCTCGGTCCGCACGTTCTCCAAGATCCTCGCGCCAGGATGGCGAGTGGGGTGGGTCGACGCCGACCCGTCGCTGCGCCAGCTGCTCATCAACGGCAAGCAGGCCATGGACACGTGCACCAACGTGCCCAACCAGCACATCGTCGCCGAATACATCGCACGCGGGGGCCTCGACGACCACCTCGCCGGCATCCGGACCCTCTACCGCGAACGCAAGGACGCCATGCGCGCGTCCATCACGCGGCACCTCGGCGACCGGGTGACCACCACCGACCCCGAAGGCGGGTTCTTCCTGTGGGTGACCCTGCGCGACGAGTTCGCCGAGATCGACACCCGCGAACTGTTCGAGGTGGCGCTCGCCGACGGCGTCGCGTTCATCCCCGGACCGGCGCTGTCGCCAGGCGGTCGCTTCCGCAACTCGATGCGCCTGTGCTTCGCGTCGAGTACCCCGGAACGAATCGACGAAGGAATCCGACGCCTGACGGTGAGTCTTGAGAAGATGGCACGGTGAGTGGTGCGGACAATGGCTATACCGGGCTGACCGAGGCAGAGGAAGGCGTCTGCGGCCACATCAATGCCGACACGGTCGCCATGCTGACCGCGTCGCTGGTGGAGGCGCCGAGCGAGAATCCGGGCGGGACCGAAGCCGCTGCTGTCGAGGTACTCGAGAAGGCGTGCCGCGCCGTCGGGCTGCAGGTCACCACCACCGAGGCCGCGCCGGAGCGTCCCAACCTCGTCGCCACTCTTCCCGCAGGTCGCCGGGGTGAGGGCAGCGACGGGGCAATTCAACAGGGGCCGGGCCTGATGTTCCTCGGGCATTCCGACGTCGTGCCGGCCGGCCCCAACTGGTCGGCCGATCCGTACCGGGCCCGCTACTCCGATGGCCGCATCTACGGACGCGGCACCACCGACATGAAGGGCGGGCTGGCGGCCGTCGTCGCCGCGATGCAGGCCTTGCGGCACGCCGGCGCCTACGGGATCGAACTGTCCGGACCTGTTCGGCTGGTGTGCACGGTCGACGAGGAGGAACACGGCATCGGCGTGCGTGACTTCGTCTCCCGCCCCGCCGACCACGACTTCCTCGGCTGCATCGTCGCCGAACCCACCGACCTGCAGGTCGTGCGGGGCTGTCGTGGTGCGTCGTATCTGGAGATCGACGTCTTCGGCCGGGCCGCTCATTCCGGCCGACCGTCCGACGGGCGCAGCGCCATCAACGCCGCCGCACAGATCGTCGACCTCATCCGGTTCGACCACGAACATCTCGCCCTCACGCAGGACGAACTTCTCGGCAGCGGAACCTGGAATGTCGGCACCATCGCGGGTGGCCAGGGCATCTCGGTGGTCGCGCCAACCTGTTCGCTCGGCATCGACCGACGCCTCATGCCCGACGAAGATCCGCACGCCATCGCCGACCAACTGCGTTCGACGATCAGCCGCGCCGGCATCGACACCGACGGCATCACCGTCGACGTTCGCGTCACCATGGAGATGCCCGGGTTCGCCACTCCAGCCGACCACCCACTCGTAACCACCGCGGTCGAAGCGGTCACCAACGCTGGGACCACGACCTCGATCGGGGGTTGGAGCGCCGCCTGCGACGGCGGTTTCGTCAGCCGCGACCTCGGCGTGCCGTCGATCGTGTTGGGGCCCGGCAACATCAACACCGACGCCCACCAGCCCGACGAGTCGGTCGCGGTCGGCGACCTCGTCACCGCCGCTCGCGCCTACACCCTCGCCGCGCTCCGGTTGCTGGGTGCGAGCTGAGCCTTCCGCTGATCGAGCCGATACCGAGCCCCTGGGCGAGGCATCGTGTCGAGATCACTCAACCCTTCAGCTTCTTCTCCAACCCGTGCGCCAACGGCCACACCGACGCCCACAGGACGCGCCCCGCGACGCCCCCGACCCGCGGCCCGACACCCGCCTTGGGTGCCGTCGCGACCGTCCATTCCAGCCGCGAACCGTTGCCCTTCGGGGTGATCACGTAGTCCTCGGCGAACGAACGGATGCCCGGTCCGGTGGTCCCGACGGCGGAGAACGTCATCCGCTCTCCCTCATCCCACCGGTAGAATTCCTCACGGACAGTGAGGAATCCACCCAGCGTGACTTCGCGGATGGCGCCGACGCCCCGCGGACCCGGTTCCCAGTGCGCCCCGGTGACCAGCTTGCTCCATGAGCCCACCGCGTCGTCGGCTGCGAGAACTTCCCACACACGCGCGGGTGCCGCAGGTGTGTCGAAGCCCAGCGTCGCCCGGACCGGCGCCTCGTCGAAGAATTCGTCGCCGACCGTCACCAGCGAATGTCGAGCCATGGTGTCACCTCCCCGGAGCGCCACCGGAGCGCTCCTCCAATCGCACTATGAGATCACGAATACCTTTGTCCCGTTCCAACTTCAGATCGAGAACCGGGTTGATCAGTCCGCGCAGAACCGAATACGCCGTCCACTGCCGCGGCGCGATGACCCTCGCCCGCCGATTCGCAACCGCGCCGACGATCGCCCCGGCGGCCTGCTCCGCGGTGATCCGACGGTTGAGCGGCCAGGGCAGTTCCGCCCCGATCTCCCGGCCCAGTTCGTCGTCGTCGAGCGTTGCACGGGTCAAAGCGGTTTCGACGATCCCGAAGTAGGCCACACCGGCCGACGCGTCGTGCGCCGCCAGTTCGATCCGCAACGCTCGGCCCAGCTGTTCCACACCGGCTTTGCTGATCATGTACGCCGATCCGCCCATGCCGGGCGCGAACGCGGCGCACGACCCGATGACCTGAATATGCCCGCGCGCGGCGATGACCGCTTCGATTCCCGCACGCACCGTGTTGAACGCGCCGAGCAGGTTGACGTCGATGACGCGTCCGAAGGCCTCCGGGTCGACGGTGCGCAAGGTCGCGGGCGGCGGCGTGATGCCCGCGTTCGCGACGACGTAGTCGAGGCGACCGAACTCTCCGACGGCCTTTCCGACCGCTTCCTCCATCGAACTCAGCGCTCGCACATCCGCTTCCACCGCCAGCGCTCGAACGTCACCCAATCCTGAGGCGGCCTTGTCGAGGCGGGCAGCGTCCAGGTCCACGAGAACGACCGCCGCACCGCGCTCTGCGAACAGTCGCGCGGTCTCGAAGCCGATACCTTGTGCGGCACCGGTGATCAGCGCGACCTTGCCGTCGAACCGCTGCGTGCTCATCGGCTCACCAGTGCCCGGCCCTGCTCATCGACTGTTCGGGGACGTCCCGGAAGCCGAAGAGCGAAGTCCCCCAGTCGGAGGTGGCGCATCCGATGCCGAAGTGTAAAGGCGTATCCGGGCCAGAAGGTGAAGTTTCGGCCCGACGCGCTCAGGTAGTAACTGCTGCACCCGCCCTGATTCCACACCGAGTTCTTCAGTCCCTCGTCCACCTCGTCGACGTAGTCCCGCTGTGCCTGCGGGGTCACGTCGAGACTTCGAATACTTCTGTCGCGCATTGCCTTCAGTGTCTCGAGGATGAAGTCGACCTGCGCTTCGATGGTGACCACCTGCGAGGTGTACACCACGGAGTTGGGTCCGAGGATCATGAACATGTTGGGGAACCCGCTGACCATGGTGCCGAGGTAGGCCCGCATCTCCCCTTCCCACACGTCGGCGAGACTCCGACCATCGATCCCACGAACTCGTGTGAACCCCTCATTGGCAACGAGTTTGAACCCGGTACCGAAGATGATGGCGTCGACGCGGTGCTCGGTGCCGTCCGCGGTCACGACACCGTCGGCACTCACCTTCTCGATGCCCGACGTCACGACCTCCGAGTTCGACGCGGCCAGCGCCGGATAGTAGGTGTTGGAGAAGGTCGGCCGTTTACAACCGAACGCATAGGTCGGGGTGAGCTTGCCGCGCAACGTCGTGTCGCGCACCTGGCGTCGCAGATGCGCCCGCCCCAGCGCAGCCGCCGGCTTCAGCAGCGACGGCCGCTGCACCAGTCCCGGGACCAGCATCTCCTGCACCAGATTGAAAGCGCTTCGGACGCCGCGCTGCGTGATCGGCGCGCGCCGGAACAGCTTCCGTACGCGCGGACTCAGCGGCCGATCGGGATGCGGAAGAATCCACGTCGGGGTGCGCTGGAACAGCGTGAGCGAGGCCACCTTCGGCTGGATCTGCGGGACGAACTGCACGGCCGACGCCCCGGTTCCGATGACCGCCACCGATTTACCGTCGAGGTCGTAGTCGTGATCCCACTGCGCCGAGTGGAAGGTCCGGCCGGAGAAGTCCTCCAACCCCGGCAACGACGGCACCGACGGCTCGCTGAACGGTCCGGTGGCCAGCAGCAGGATTGTTGCCGTGCACACGGATTCGTTGCCCAGCCGGTCACGAACCACGAGCCGCCACACTTGCGCCAGATCGTCCCAGTCCGCGGCGATCACGTCGTGACCCAACCGCACATGCGGCGTGATGCCCCGCTCGTCGGCGCAACGTCGAATGTAGGTCTGGATCTCCTCCTGCAGCGGGTAGAGCCGCGTCCACTCGGGGTTGGGGGCAAAGGAGAACGAGTACAGCGCCGACGGGATGTCGCATTGCGCACCTGGATACGTGTTGGCCTGCCAAGTGCCGCCCAGCGCGTCGGCGCGTTCGAAGATCACCAGGTCGCCGAAGCCGGCTTCCTTCAGTCGGATCGCCGCACCGATGCCGCCGAATCCGCCGCCGACGATCGCGACACCGATGTGTTCGGATGCGTTCGGATCGATTGTGTTCACTTGATTCCCTTCACAGATCGAGGACGACGCGGTCCTCGGCGCGAGATACGCAGATCATCATGGAGTCTTCCCGTTCGTCACCGATCAGCACGCGGTCGCGATGCTCCACGTCACCGTCGAGCACGCGCACTCGACAGGCCCCGCAGAAGCCCTGCTGACAGCAGTACCGCACATCCGGTTTCACCCGGCGGACCGCGGCGAGGACCGTCTCGTCGGCGGCGACCTCGACATCGAGCGCGCTGCGATCGAGGCGCACGGTGAACGGGGTGCCGCCGAGAACCGGTGGCGGGCTGAAACGTTCGCTGTGCAGCTCCACCAGCGGGCCCGTGACGGCACGGAATGCGTCCAGCATCGCCGATGGCCCGCAGAGGTACACCGAGCCGTCCGACCCGACATCGGCGAGCAGCTCGTCGACGTTGGGCCGGCCGTACTCATCGTCGGGCCGGACCTGTACTCGCGCTTCGTCGATAGCGACCAGTTCGTCGACGAATGGCATCGACGATCGGGTGGCGCCCGTGTAGATGAGACGCCAATCGGCACCCGCCGCGGCCGCCGCGCGCACCATCGGCAGGATCGGCGTGATGCCGATGCCGCCGGCGACAAACAGGTAGCCCGGCGCGGGGGCGAAGTTGAAGGCGTTGCGCGGTCCGCGGATTCGCACCATGTCGCCGACGCGCAGGTCGTGCATCTCCACCGAGCCGGTGCCGTCGGGTAGCTTGCGGACCGCTATGCGATAGGTGTCGACGTCGGCCGGATCGCCGGTGAGCGAATAGTGGCGCTGGCGTCCCGACGGCGTGAAGACGTCGAGGTGTGCTCCCGGTGACCACCGCGGCAGCGGTGTCCGATCCGGGCGCGCCAGGGTGATGGCGCGGACGTTGTCGGCGACCTCGACGGTGTCCGACACCATCAGACGCAGGTCGAAACCGGTATGGCGGATCTGCGCGGGGGGCGAAAGCCGTTCAGCGAAACGGCTTTCCGCAAAGACCCGGGAGTAGCCGCGGGCAATCCGGCCCATGGCGTGCAGGACGGGCGTCGGGTTCTCGACATCCGTCATCGGTGCGGGCAGATAGTTCACGCCTCCGCCGCCCGTGCCGCAGGCGAATGTGCCAGGTAGCGAACGGCCTTGCCGATGTCGCCCATCCGCGAAGGGTGGAAGCCCGGGCGCAGGTACAGGTAGATCTGCACGAACAGGAACGACAGACCCGGGATGAGGTGTCGGCGCGAGGCCCGCGCGAACGCCCACGGCCAGGGGCGACGGCGCTTCACCGTCGTGTCGTTGCGATACAGGTAGGCCGCGGTGGAGAACCAGAGCAGAGCGAGACCGCTGCAGGCGATCACGGCCGTGCGAGCCCGTCGGAGATAGCTGCCGTCGACATACTGGAAGGCGTCGAAGGCCACATTGCGGTGTTCGAGTTCTTCGGCACCGTGCCAGCGCAGGAGATCGAGCATCGTCGGATCGACGCCGACGCGGTCGAATTCCTCGTTGTCCAGAATCCACTCGCCGACCACTGCGGTGAAGTGCTCGGCGGCCGCATACACACCGAGGCGCTCGGAAAGCCATGCCTTGCGGGCACGTTCGTTGGTGATGCCGTGGTCGCCGAAGATCTTCTGCACCGCGTACTCGATCCGTTGCATGATCGGTTCGATCTCGACGCCGCCGGCCTGCAGGTACTGACGGAAGCCCTCGTGCGACGATGCGTGGGTCGCCTCCTGCCCGACGAAGCCGACGACCTCTTCGCGCAGACGCTCGTCGTCGATGTACTCGAGGGCTTGCGCGAACACGTCGGCCATCGCACGTTCCCCTTCGGGGAGGACGAGGTGCATGACGTTCCAGAAATGCGTGGCGTAGGGCTCGCCGGGAATGTATTCGAGCGGAACCCCGGTCCAGTCGAAACTGACCGGTCGCGCGTTGATCGCGTACTCCTCATCGACATATTCCAGGCTGACGTGTGCAGTACTGACGTCTTTGGGGCTGACGTTCGCGGTCACAGACCTTCTCCTCTCAGAGCGATGATACGGAGATACATATTACATCTCATTGTTTCACTGTCTAGGGTCCGATAGTCTCGGCTCATGTCAGTTCCCGGTCTGTTCTCGCAGCCGGCCCCGTCCACCGACGATTCGGATCCCATCCTCGACGCGGCCCTCGATGTCTTCGCCGACATCGGGGTGCGTCGCGCCACCGTCGACGAGGTCGCCCAGCGCGCAGGCGTCGGCCGGGTGACCGTCTATCGGCGGGTCGGCGGCAAGAACGAGATCCTGGCCGCGGTGATGATCCGGGAGTCGCAGCGCCTGTACGCGGCGGTCGGCGCTGCGGCAGCAGCGGCCGACAGCTTCGAGGACCGGGTGGTACACGCCTTCGCGACCACGGTGACGACGGTGCGCTCCAACCGGGTCTGGAATCGGCTGCTCGAACTGGAATCCGCGACGGTGCTCGACCAGCTCACAGTGAACGCGTCGATGGTGCTCGCCGGTGCCGTCGCCGCGACCGCCGAGGTCCTGCGCGGACCCGACATGTCCCTCGACGACGACGAACTGCTCGCCCGCGCCGAGATCCTGGTGCGCATCACCCATTCGATCCTGCTGACGCCTCGCATCCGCCTGCCGCTCGGCACCTACGAGGATGTCGAGGCCTTCGCGCGCCGGCACCTGGTCCCCATCGCCGCGCTGCCGACGTGAGCTCCCCACCGCTCACCGCTCCTAGTTCGGTGACTAGCGCTCTGACCTGCACATAAGCGTCCACCACCCCACGCTCTCGGAGGTGCCCGAGGCGTCAGCCGAAGGGATGCCTCGAAGGCAGGCGAACGGGCCACGTCAGCGAGCCACCGGACCACTGAAAGTAGGGGAAGGTTCTTCCCCTACTTTCTGCCCCTGCTTGTTGAGTCGCCCGCGAGAAAACTCGCGGGGAGGACTCCAAGGGTAGGGGACGAGTTTCTTCCCCTATTTTCTTGTGGGTCATAGCCGCCGCGTCCCGCTCGACGGCGCTCTTCCTGCGTCCATGATCGTCGGCAAGGCCGACGGAGGGTCGCTGATCCACAAATGCCCATTTGCCCCGGTCACGACGCCACCCCGTGGCCGCAACACTGAGGTGCGAGGAGCGCTAGCGATTCGCTAGCGGTGAGCAGGCTCGCACCTGAGCCAGCGGGAGAGGCTCGCACAGCCGGCGGCAGGGAATCTAATCCCGGCTCAGGTACGGAAGCAGCGCTTGGGTTTTCGCATCGGACCAGCCGGGCGGATTCAGGATCTTCGACCACGCGTACGGGATGGCCGAGAGATAGTCGTGGCCGTGACCGTCGGGCACGCCCGTGGACACCGCCATGTCGGCGGAGACCTGGAGGAAGGTCACGAACGGAATCCACTGCATCGAGCTCAGCACGTCGCGCCCGCGCGGCTCGGAGAGCCAGTCGGGTTTGTTCAGGATGAGCCGCGGCGACCACCAGGTGATGGGGTCGCTGGCGTGCTGCAGGTAGACGATGCGTTTCGCCTCCCACTCGGTGGCGGGACGTCCGAGATCGGTCTCGTCGGCGATGAAGCGGACCTTCTCGCCGTTCTCGTAGATGGGCATCACCTGAGGTGAGCCGTCGTCGCGCTGGCGTGTGGTGTCGTTCCACAGCGTGTTGTTGAAGGTCGGGCCGGAGAACAGTGCGCCGTCGGTGCGCGCGGCGACGTCCGGGATGGTGCCGAACGGGGCCTCCCCGGCGAACGAGCCGAGACTCTCGCCGAACACCACCAGCTTGGGCCTGGTCTGCTCGGGCATCGCCTGCACGCGATCGGAGATCGCCTCGAACAGCGCGAGCCCGGCCTGGCGGGCACGTTCCTTGTCGACGAGGAACGAGATCCAGCTCGGGAGGTAGGAGTACTGCATCGCAGCGATCGCGGTGTTGCCGTTGTACATGTACTCGAGGCTGTCGACGGTGCCCTTGTTCACCCATCCGCTGCCCGTGGTGGATCCGACCGCCACCACCGCACGCTGCAGTCCACCGGTGCGTTCGAGTTCACGCGCCACCAGCTGGGCGTTCTCCTTCACGGAGTCGGTGGACTCCAGCCCTGCGTACACCCGGATCGGTTCCATGGCCGGCGCTCCGTTGAACGCCGCGAGTTCGGCCTGCGTCGGCCCCTTGGAGATGAACACCCGACCCTCACGCCCGAGGGATTCCCAGGTGACCAGCGAACCGGGTCCGCCGGATCGCAGCGACGACGTCGGCGCCACCGAATCCGGTTTCGTCTCGTCGTTGGCGGCGGCGAATGACGCGTTCAGCGCCTGCATACCGTAATTGGCGATCACGCCGTTGAGTGCGAAGAAGGTGACCAGGACGACGACAAACGCCGCGGTCGCGGCCGAGATACGGGGAGGCACGAAGCGAGTCAGCCAGCGGCTCAACGCGCGCACGCCGGCACCCCACGCCTGACCGATCGACATCAGCAGGACGAACGTGAAGAACGTGACAAGGGTGACGATCGGGACCGCGGTCCAATCCAACCGTACGACGCCCATCAGATCGCGAATCTCGTTCTGCCAGTGATTGAACCAGAGAAACATCACCACCGTGCCGACCAGTGCGACCACCGCCAGGACCAACCATGCCCACCGGGGCGGACGCGGCCACGGCTCCTCGCGGGACACCAGGTAGCGCGCCAGCCAGGTGAAGAACACGACCACGCCGTAACCGATCGCGGCCGACCCGCCACTGACCAGCCCTTGAAACAGCGGCCCACGGGGCAGCAACGACGGTGTGGCGGCGAGCCACAGGAACACCAGGGCGCCGATCATGCCGCCGAACGCGTAGCGGTGCAGTTGCCGACGCCAGGCTCCCGACACGCGCTCCTGAAAACCTGGCTTGGCCGAATCCGCAGCGGCGTCGGGACCGGTCGGATCTTCCGGCACGGTCTCGTCAGCGGCTGTGACCGACTCACTCGTCATGCGAACCCCCAGGTATGTGGCGTACGGGCTCGCATCCTATCCGCAGGCGGCACAATCGACGAGTGCCGACCAACCCTCGCAGGCGCCGACTCAAAGGTGCGCTGATCGTCGCCGCGATCATCGTCGCCCTGACGGCCGCTGATCTGCTCGCGCACTACACGCACGCCCCAGTCTCGTACTTCGTCGTGCCGGCCACGGCCGCGGTGCTGGTGGCAGCGGCTCTGATGGCCGGGCTGACGTGGACCGATCTCGGTCTGTCGCGGCAACAGTTCCGAAACGGCATCGCCTACGCTCTGGCCGCGATCATCGTGGTGGGCGCGATCGTCTCCGTCGCCGTCGCGGTTCCGGCCAGCCGCGACTTCTTCATGTCCGACCGGTACGCCGACCCGTCCGACGCCCTGCTCGCCGCCTTCGTCGTCATCCCGCTGCAGACGGTGATCCCCGAGGAACTGATCTTCCGCGGCGTGTTGCAGGGCACCCTGATGAAGTTCTTCGCCACCCGCGTGGCGCTGACCATCGGCGCGGTGGCCTTCGGACTGTGGCATCTCACGTCGTCACTGGGCCTGACTGCTGGTAACGAAGGACTCTCCGACGCAGTCGGCAGCGGAACGTTCGGACAGATCGCGGGCGTGATCGGCGCGGTGGTGGCGACGACGCTCGCCGGCTTCGTCTTCGGCTGGCTGCGCCGGCGCAGCGACAGCCTGCTCGCCCCGGTGGCGTTGCACTGGGCGCTCAACGCCACCGGCGCGATCGGCGTCGCCGTCGCGTGGCACCTCGGCTAGTGTCGCGTGACACGCGACACTAGTTTCCGACCTTCTCACCGGCGAGCGCGTGAAAGTCGTTCTCGCGGCTCGGGATCTGCGTTCCGCGGATCGAACAGCCCGCGGTCTCCTTGAGGAAGACCAGCGCAACCATACCGATGGCGCACGCACCCATCATGTAGACCGCCGGGAAGAGATTCCATCCGGTGTTCTCCACAACGGCATCGTTGACCAGCGGCGCGGTGCCACCGAACGCGGCCGTCGCGACGTTGTAGGAGATCGCGAACCCCGCGTAGCGGACCTGCGTCGGGAACATGGCCGGGAAGGTCGCCGAGATGGTGGCGAGCTGAGGAATGTAGAGCAATCCCAAGATCACGAAACCGACTATCGCCCAGGCGAATCCCTGTCCCATCAGCCAGTACAGCGGCAACGACAGCGCGAACAGGCCGATCAGCGAACCCCACCACATGGGTTTACGGCCGGTCGAATCCGACCATCGGCCGAAGAACGGGATCATTACCATCATCACGAGCTGGCCGATCAGAACCACCGTCGATCCCGAGGTCTCAGACAGTCCGATGGTGTCCTTCAGGTAGGTCGGCTGATAGGCGAGCAGTGTGTAGTTCGCGACGTTCAACGCGATCACCATGCCGAACATGATGAGGATCGGACGCCAGTAGTTGCCGAGCAGATCCTTGAACCGGGTCCACGCGGTGCCCTCGATCTCGTCTTCTTGCTCAAGTTCCTGGAAGACCGGGGTGTCCTCCATCTGAGAGCGCAGGTACAGGCCGACCAGACCCAGCGGCAGCGCGATGAGGAACGGGATACGCCAGCCCCAGGTCTGCATCGCGTCGTCGGAGAGCAGCAGTTCGAGGAACAAGACCATGGCGGTACCGCTGCAGAAGCCGGCCAGCGTGCCGAACTCCAGGAACGAACCGTACCTGCCGCGTTTGTCGTCGGGGGCGTACTCGGCCATGAAGGTCGCGGCACCGCCGTACTCACCGCCGGTGGAGAAGCCCTGGATGACCCGGAGCAGGATCAGCAGGACCGGTGCCCACACCCCGGCCACCGCGTGCGTCGGCAGGAGACCGATCAACGCGGTGGCACCCGAGATGAGCAGGATCGTCATCGCGAGAACGGATTTGCGGCCGATCCGGTCGCCGATCGGACCCCACACCATGCCACCGAGCGGACGCAGGACGAAGGAGATCGCAAAACCCAGCATCGTACCGATGGAACCCAGGTCACCGGGAAAGAAGGCGTGGGTCAAGTAGGTTGCGGCGGCCGCGTATACACCGTAGTCGTACCACTCTGTCGCATTACCGATCGCAGATGCGCCAATCGCCTTGCGGATCAGCTTCTTTCCCTCGGGTGACTCCGGATCGGGAGCCAAATCCTCATAAATGTGGGATGAGGATGCCTCAGCCATCTCTGTGCCTCCTGATTATCGTTCGGCCAGTTGTCGTCGAGTCGATGTGTGGTGATGGATAACGCGATATCGCCACGGACACAGCACGGACGAGGCCTTTCTCAACCCGCGTCGGCGGTGTCACGATCGGCACCTTCATCACCGATCAGGCGCCGCAGACCATCCGCCATGTGTGCGATCATCAGCGTGTCCGCCCGGGGTGCATCCCCGGCGGCTATGGCGTCCACCAACGCCTGATGTTCGTCGATCCGTTCCTTTCCCGAGGCGTAGGTTCCTCGCATGGCCCGCAGGCACATTCGGGTCTCCACGAGAATTGTCTCGTGCAGGCGCGAAAGTCGCTGACTTCCAGCAGATTCCACCAAAATCTGGTGGAAGTGCATATCTGCCTCTGCCATTCCCGCGCCGTTCGGTTCCGCGACGAACTCACGCATCGCGGAGACCGCGCGGGTCAACGCCGACACAGCATCGGGTTCGGCACGCGCGATCACCCGTTCGATCGCCGCTCGTTCGACGGCCGTCCGGGCGATGTACATGTCACGAATGTCGTCGTCGTCCATCGACACCACGAACAGCCCACGGTTGCGGTGGCTGACCAGCAGGCCCTCCGCGGTGAGCCGTTGCATCGCCTCACGCAGGGGACCTCGACTGACGCCGAGATCGGCGGCGAGCCCTGACTCGGTGAGCTGTGCACCGGGTGCAAAGTCGCCGTTCGCGATGGCATTGTGCAACTTACGCGCAATGATCGCCGGTGTCGACTCCTGCACGAGCGGCGTGAGCACCCCCCGGCTACCCCCAACACCGCTTTCGCGCTGCTGAGCGGCCGTTCTGCCGTCACTGATCGCCACCGTCATCACCTCTTTCTTACCCCGAATACCTCGCGTAGGAGAGCGTTTCACCGCGCGCCCCGCCCATCCAGATGTCGTTGCAAGCTGCCGCCAGATCGTCGAGACCCTCGATGATCGTCGCGAAGACATTGCCGGGAACCCACCCGACATCCCCGTTGACCAGCAAGTTGTTGCGGCCGTAGAAGACTGCCAGATCGATCAGCAAACGATGTTCTGCGGGAGCCGAATCCGGCGCATATCCGTAGGCCGGATTATCGAGCACGCCATCGAAGGTGAAGTAGCAGAGGTCACCCGGGATCGGCGTCACCGTGGTGTTCTCGAATCCAGGCTCGGCGTCGGCGAAAGCTGTTACCAGGGTGTAGATCTCGTTGCGCGCGAACTTTCCGTGGAATACCTGACCACCTAGTGGAAGTGCATCCCACACAGCCGCCGCGGTGCGCGGCGCCTGGTCGTCGAGGAGCCGGGCGACGGCGCTCACCCCACGTTTGGCGAGCGTGACACTGATGTATCGGTCGGTCATGGCCGCCGTCCCATCGTGGCGAACCCGCCGACCGCCCGCTCGTAGGCGGCGGCCGCCCGCAGAACCACCAGGTCACGATGGCGGGCGCCGACGAACTGCACGCCAGTGGGCAGACCATTGTCGAATCCGCTCGGCACCGTGACGGCCGGCTGCCCCGTCAGGTTGAAGGGATAGGTGTACGGCGTCCAGGACGTCCACTCCGGCGAGGCCGATCCCGGCGGCACCGTTGCACCTGCCTCGAAGGCGACGGCGGGCATCGACGGCGTGACGAGGATGTCGACGTCCTCGTGCAGACGACCCATCGTCGTGCCGAGTTCCATCCGGAGGGCAACCGCGTCCAGATACTCGGCGGCCGAGATGTCGTGGTGCCGTTCGATGGCGGCGAGCAGGTCCGGGTCCACGCGCTCGGCTGCCTCGGGACCGAACGCGGAGAGCACTGCGGCCGCCCCCGAGTACCACAGCACGTGGTAGGCCCACACCGGGTCGTCCCAACCCAGATCGACCTTCTCCACCGCGGCGCCGAGTCCTTCGAGGACGGCGACCGCTCGCTCCGTATTGGCATGCACACCAGCGTCGTTGGTTCCGAACGCCAGGTCCGCGCTGTATCCGACGCGGACGCCCGACAGGTCGGATGCCTCGGCGACGGCGTCGACGGCGCGGCCGGTCGGTGTCGCCAGTGCCGACCAGTCGCGCGGATCGTACCCACTGATGGTGTCGAGCAGCAGCGCGCAGTCGGCGACGGTCCTCGCCATCGGTCCGACGTGCGCGACCGGGGCAAACGGACTCGGCGGGTACATCGGCACTCGGCCCAGCGTCGCCTTGAATCCGACGACCCCACAGAACGCCGCGGGAATCCTGATCGATCCGCCGCCGTCGGTGCCCACCGACAGCGGGCCGAGACCTGCCGCGAGGGCCGCCGCTCCACCACCGCTGGAACCCCCGGACGTGCGCGACGTGTCCCAGGGATTGCGGGTCACCCCGGTCCGGGGACTGTCGGTGACGCCCTTCCAGCCGAACTCCGGTGTCGTCACCTTGCCCAGCAACACGGCACCGCCCTCGCGCAGCCGGGCCACCGCCGGTGCGTCGACATCCCAGTCCATGTCGCCGGGCTCGATCATCAGCGACCCGCGCAGCGTCGGCCAGCCCTTGGTGAGCAGCAGATCCTTGATGCTGACCGGCACTCCGTCGAGCGGGCCGATCGGTTTTCCGGCGGCGTGTCGCGCGGCCGACGCACGGGCGTCGGCCATCGTCGCATCCGGATCGACCAGACAGAACGCGTTGATGCCGCGGTCGACGGCGCCGATGGTGTCGAGCAATTCGGTGGCCACAGCCTCGGGAGACAGCTCGCCGGAGCGATACTCCGAGGCGAGTTCGGTCGCCGACAGCCAGCGCGCGTCCGGCATGCGTCTCCCTCCCACTGATTGGTAGATTGTTGACAATCTACTCGGGAGGTGTGGGAGTGACAACCACAGTCGCGATGCTCTACCCCGGCCACGCGGCCGAGGACGACTACGCCCTCATCGAGACCGCACTCGCCGACCGTTCGATCCGACTGCCGGTGGTCATCACCGAGGTGGAGTCCGACGACCACACGGTCGAGGCCATGCTGTCGGTCGGCGAGAGCGACCGACTGCTCGACGGCGCCCGGCGCGCCGCGGTCTGGGAGCCGACCTCGGTGATGTGGGCCTGTACGTCCGGGAGTTTTCTCTACGGATGGGAGGGCGCCCACCAACAGGTGGATCGCCTGACCGAGTCGTGTGGGCTACCTGCGTCGTCGACGTCGCTCGCCTTCGCCGCAGCCTGCGCGGCATTGGGGATGACCCGCGTCGCGGTGGCGGCCACCTATCCGTATGCGGTGGCCGCGGGGTTCGGCGAGTTCATGACGGCAGCGGGTGTCGAGGTCGTCGCCCTGCACGCTCATGACGTCGAAACCGCTTCGGAAGCAGGGACTCTCGATGGTGACGGGCTCTTCGACATGCTCTCGATGTCGGATTCCGACGACGCGCAGGCACTCCTCATCCCCGATACCGCGCTGCATACCGCGATGTGGGTGAACGGACTCGAGGAGAAGTTCGGCAAACCGGTCCTCACCGCCAACCAGGTCACCGTCTGGCAGGGCCTCCGATTGTGCGGAATGTCGGTGTTCGCACCGGAATTGGGGTCACTGTTCGCTTCGCACTGACAAGGAGATCGCCGACCTCATGCCACCGCGCTTCGGGCGAACAGCGATTGTCCGTGCGCGTTCGGTGACGCCGACAGCGGAATCCGGGTTTCGCCGAGTACACCCGCATCGACCAGCGTCGCCCACGCGGTGACCTGATTGGCCGAGAGCACCGGCTTGCCCAACTCGGCCTCCATCTCGGCCAGAATGTCGTAGGTCCACAGGTTGGTGCAGGAGACGAAGATCGCGTCGGCCTCGGGGTGGTCGGCGGCGCGGATGAGGTCGGCGGTGGCACCGTAGGGAATGGTCCAGATCTCATGATCGCGGCCGAGTTCCGCATGCGCGACGACCGACCGTCCCGATTCTGCGACGAAGTCACACAGCAGGGCGGTCAACGCGGAGGTGTACGGCGTCGCGACCGCGAGGCGGCCCACGTCCAGCACGTCGAGGGCTCGCAGCATCGCCTCCGACGTCGTGACCGCCTGTGCCGCACCGGCAGCGCGCATGCAGTTCGACAGTTCCACTGCCCCGGCGAGTCCGTAGACGAAGCTCCCGGACGCGCACGCATATCCGAAGGCCCGCGGTCTCACCGAGGCGACCGCACGCACAGCTGCGGCGATCTCCGCATGGTTGTTCAAGTCGCGACAGAGTTCGACGTCGACCGGCGAGTCGATGAAACCCGTGCGCGTGAAGTACAGCGACACCGACTCGGGCATCCACCGCCAGAGCTCGCGGTCGAGCGCCATGTCGAACGGACACACCATTCCGATGCCGATCTGCGCCTCCATGCAGGCAGAATGCCACATCGTCGGATTGTCTACAATCGCTGCGCGATCACGCTCGCACGAATCGATAACCCATCCCGGCCTCGGTGAGCAGATGCTTGGGATGTGCGGGATCGTCTTCGAGTTTGCGACGCAGACTCGCGAGATACACCCGCAGGTAATTGGTCTGCGTGCCGTACGACGGCCCCCACACCGACTGCAAGATCTCCTTCTGCCCCACCAGCTTTCCCTCGTGGCGGACCAGGATCTCGAGGATCCCCCACTCGGTCGGCGTCAGGTGAACGGCCGCGCCGTCCCGGGTCACCGATTTCGCCGCCAGGTCCACGACGAACGCACCCGCGTCGACGACCGGCACCTCCGGCGAATCGGCAACCACCGACCCGCGCCGGACGGCGGCCCGCAGCCGAGCCAGAAACTCCTCCATACCAAAGGGTTTGGTGACGTAATCGTCGGCCCCGGCGTCGAGCGCGGCCACCTTGTCGGCGGCATCGCTGCGTGCGGACAACACGATGACGGGCACGTTGGTCCAGCCCCGCAGTCCCTCGAGCACGGTAAGGCCGTCGATGTCGGGCAGGCCCAGATCGAGGATCACCACCTGCGGATTGGTGCGCGCCGCGGCGGACAACGCCTCGGTGCCAGTGGCCGCGGTGGTGACCGCGAAGCCACGTGCGTTCAGGTTGATACGTAAGGCCCGCAGCAATTGCGGTTCGTCGTCGACGACGAGGACCCGCACGTGGGCGGTCATGCGCTCACCCCCGACATCGGGAGGGTGGCGACCATCGTCGTCCCGCCCCCGGGTGTCTCGGTCACCTCGAGTGTGCCGTCCATCGCGGTGATGAACCCACGCGCCACCGAAAGCCCGAGCCCGACACCCGAACTCGCGCCATTCCGATCACCGTGCTGGTGGAATGACGTGAAGATCTCCGCGCGCTGGTCCACCGGAATCCCGGGGCCGTGATCGATCACCCGGATCACGCACAGCGGTTCCCCGTCGCCGGTGCCGATTCGGGCGTCGACGGTCACGTCGTCACCGCCGTGCCGCAACGCGTTGTCGATGAGATTCGCGAGGGCCCGCTCGAGCAGTCCGGCGTCGGTATACACCCATGGCTGTTCGAGATTCATCGAGACCGCGGGAACCGACGGATCGCGCCGGTACACCGCCGCCATTGCACGATGCACCACCTCGGCGAGATAGGTCTGCTGCATCTTGGGCCGCACCGCACCCGCCGCGAGCCGCGACGAATCCAGCAGATTCCCGACGAGCGAGGCCAACTGGTCGACGGATTCTTCGACGGTGGCCAGCAACTCCGCGGTGTCCTCGGCGCTGAAGGTGACGTCGGTGCTGCGCAGACTCGACACCGACGCCTTCGCCGCAGCCAGCGGAGTACGCAGGTCGTGGCTGACGGCCGCGAGCAATGCCCGACGCAGTTCGTCGGTCTGCGCCAGCGCGGTGGCCTCGGCCGCCTCGGCCTCGAGTTGGTGACGCTGAACTGCACCCGCGGCCTGGGTGGCGACGCTGATGAGAACCCGTCGGTCGCGTCCGCCGAGTTTCGGCCCGTTGAGCCACAATTCGAAGCGCCCATCCGGAACCGGGCACACGGTCACGGCATCACCTTCGGCGGCGGGCGGATTGGACCCGACCTTCTCGACGATCTCCGGCGAACCGCGGTCTACCCGTCGGACGAGCGAGACACCTTCCTGATCATAGGTTTCCCGAACGCGTTCGAGTAGCGCCGACACATCCGCGCCACCGAGAACGGCGCTGGAGAACAGCGACAGCAGTTCGGCATCCCGCGTTGCTTGTTGCGCCTGGACGCGTCGAACCGTCGCCGAATCCACGAGTACCGCAACAGCAATGGCGATCACCAGCATCACCAGGATGGTGATGAGGTTGTCGGGCTCGTCGATGGTGAACGTGAATCGAGGATCGGTGAAGAAGTAGTTGAGCAGCAGACCCGACACCACCGCCGACAACGCGGCCGGACCCACGCCGCCCAACATCGACACTGCGAGAACGGTGACGAAGAACAGCGCCGACTCGCTGGCGAAGCCGAGCCACCGGTCCAGGATGGCGAGGACACCGGTCACCGCGATGGGCACCGCCACCGCGGCGGCCCAACTCAGCGGACGGTGAAATCTCGTGTCCCGGATGTCGAGTCGGTTACGACGACGTGTTTCGTCGTGCGTGACCATGTGCACGTCGATGCGCCCCGACTCGCGGACGACCGTCGTGCCGACTCCTTCGTCGAGGATGCGCTGCCACCGCGGCCGACGCGAGGTACCCAGCACCAACTGGGTCGCGTTGACTCCACGCGCGAAATCCAGGAGCGTCGCCGGGATGTCGTCGCCGACGACGGTGTGGATCTTGGCACCGAACCCGGCTGCCAGTTCCCGCAGTGCGGAGATGTCGACCGAGGTCTTGGCGGCCAAACCGTCACCGCGCACGATGTGCACCACCACCAACTCGGCACTCGACCGCGATGCGATGCGGCTGGCCCGACGCAGAAGCGTCGCCGACTCCGGCCCGCCCGTGATCGCCACCACGACCCGCTCGCGCGCCTCCCACGTGTCGGTGATCGAATGTGCCGCACGGTAATCGGCGAGGTTGTCGTCGACCTGATCGGCCAGCCACAGCAACGCCAACTCTCGCAGCGCGGTGAGGTTGCCCTGCCGGAAATAGTTCGACAGCGCACCTTCGATCCGCCCGCCCGGATACACCTTTCCCGCCGCGAGCCGCTGACGCAGCGCCTGCGGGGCGATGTCCACCAGTTCGATCTGGTCGGCGGCCCGGACCACGTCGTCGGGCACGGTCTCGCGCTGGGTGATGCCGGTGATCTGGGCGACCACGTCGTTGAGGCTCTCCAAGTGCTGGATGTTGATCGTCGACAGCACGTCGATGCCGGCGTCTCGCAGCGCCTCGATGTCTTGCCAGCGTTTGGCGTTGGCCAACCCGGGCGCATTGGTGTGGGCCAGTTCGTCGACGAGCGCCACCTGCGGTTTGCGCGCCAGCACAGCGTCGAGATCCATTTCCTCGAGAACCGTGCCGCGGTAGGAGACGCTGCGCCTGGCAACGACCTCGAATCCGTCGACGAGGGCGGCGGTGGCCACGCGACCGTGTGATTCGACCACGGCCACAACCACATCCGCACCCTCGTCGACGAGGAGCCGTGCGGTGGCGAGCATCTCGTAGGTCTTGCCGACGCCCGGTGCACACCCCAAGAAGACCTCTAACCGTCCCCTGGCATCACCTGCGTTGGCCATGATCACCAGTGTATGTCTCGAACAATCACGCCGAGCACGGTGCACGGTGGCCCAGTGCGAGGTTGACTTCGAGAACGTTGACGCGCGCCTGCCCGAGGAAACCGATCGTGCGGCCCTCGGTGTGGTCGTCGACGATCTGCTGCACCTGCGCCGGGGACTTCCCGGTCACGCGAGCGATCCGCGGTACCTGTAGACGTGCGTACTCGGGGCTGATGTGCGGGTCGAGGCCCGATCCCGACCCGGTGACCGCATCCGCCGGAACCGCCGCCGGCGCAACGCCCTCACGCTGGGCGATCTCTGTGCGCCGCGCCTCGATCCATGCCTTGAGGTCCTCGTTGTTCGGCCCCTTGTTGCTCGCCGCCGACGCAGCCGGATCACCGGCCGCCATCGGGTCGTCGGAGGAACCGAGCACCCGGGCATGGAGATTCGGATCGGGCGCTCCCGCAGGCACCTTCGGATCGATGCCGATGAGCGTGGAACCCACCGGGCAGCCGGCGGAATCGGTTACCTGCGAACCGTCGGCGGAGTTGCTCCCGACCCTCGAGACCACCCAGACCGCTGCCGGGTACACCACGCCCAGCAGCAGTGTCAGCGCCAGCAGAATGCTTGCCGCTGCAACGCATTGCCGCACAAAGCCAGATACGAGCGTGTTCATGACCGTTACCCCATTCCCGGGAGAAAGCGCACCACGAGGTCGATCAGCCAGATCCCGATGAACGGGGTGATCACTCCTCCGATGCCATAGACCAGCAGGTTGCGACCGAGCAGCTTCGACGCCGACGACGGGCGGTACCGCACGCCGCGCAACGACAGCGGGATCAGCGCGACGATGATGAGCGCGTTGAAGATCACCGCCGAGGTGATCGCGGATTCCGCCGAGTGCAGCCGCATGATGTTGAGCGCGTCGAGTTGCGGATAGACCGCCGTGAACAGCGCCGGCAAGATGGCGAAGTACTTCGCCAGGTCGTTGGCCAGCGAGAACGTCGTCAGCGCACCGCGGGTGATCAGCAACTGCTTGCCGATGGCCACCACGTCGATCAGCTTGGTCGGGTCCGAATCGAGGTCCACCATGTTGCCGGCTTCCTTGGCCGCCGACGTACCGGAGTTCATCGCGAGCCCGACGTCGGCCTGCGCGAGTGCGGGCGCGTCGTTGGTGCCGTCACCGGTCATCGCGACCAGACGCCCACCCGACTGTTCCTTGCGAATCAAGGCCAGCTTGTCCTCGGGAGTCGCCTCGGCGACGTAATCGTCGACGCCGGCCTCGTCGGCGATGGCGCGCGCGGTCAGCGGGTTGTCGCCGGTGACCATCACGGTCCGGATTCCCATCGCGCGCAGCTGTGCGAAGCGTTGGGCCATACCGGGTTTCACCACGTCCGAGAGCTGGATGACACCCAGCACACGGGCCGGTGCGTCGGCATCGCGAACACCCACCACGAGCGGTGTCCCGCCTTCGCCGGAGATGGCCGCCACCTCGCGGGCCACGGCCGGGTCCACGCGACCGCCGCCGGCCTCGACCCAGCGGCCCAGCGCATCTGCGGCACCCTTGCGGAACTCGCGTACCCCGCCCGACTCGTGGACGTCGATGCCGCTCATGCGGGTTTCCGCGGTGAAGGGCACGATCTCGTACTCCGGATGCAGCCGACGGCGAGCGGCCGCCGCGGTGTCGGGGTCGATCTCGATGACGCCGAAGGACTGCACACACAGGTCGACGATGCTCCGGCCTTCGGGAGTGTCGTCGGCGAGGCTGCAGCGATAGCTGATGTCGGCGAGTTCGGATTTCTCGACGCCGGGTGCCGGCACGATGTCGGTGGCCCGACGGTTGCCGAACGTGATGGTGCCGGTCTTGTCCATCAGCAGCGTGTCGATGTCACCGGCCGCCTCGACCGCGCGCCCCGACATCGCGAGCACGTTGCGCTGCACCAGCCGGTCCATGCCGGCGATGCCGATGGAGCTGAGCAACGCCCCGATCGTCGTCGGGATGAGGCAGACCAACAGAGCGATCAGCTTGATCGGATCGGCGGACTGCCCCGCGTACTCCTGCATCGGCCCGACCGCGACCACCGCCATCAGGAAGATGATCGTCAGGCTCGTCAGCAGGATGTCGAGTGCGATCTCGTTGGGAGTCTTCTTGCGGGATGCGCCTTCGACGAGGGCGATCATGCGGTCGACGAAGCTCTCCCCCGGCGCGGTCATGATCTTCACGACGATCCTGTCGGAGAGCACCACGGTTCCGCCGGTGACCGCCGATCGGTCGCCGCCCGATTCGCGGACCACGGGGGCCGACTCGCCGGTGATGGCCGACTCGTCCACCGTCGCGATGCCGTCGACGACGTCGCCGTCGCCGGCGATGACCTCACCCGCCTCGACGACGATCAGGTCACCGATCCGCAGCTCTCCGCCGGGCACCTCGGTGGTCGAACCGTCCTCGGACAGGCGTCGGGCCATGGTGTCCTGCTTGACTTTGCGGAGGCTGTCGGCCTGCGCACGACCCCGGCCCTCGGCAACCGCCTCGGCCAGATTGGCGAACACAACGGTGAACCACAGCCAGGCTGCGACCGCCCACGAGAACCAACTCGGTTGCAGCGCAGCGAGAACAGTGGTGACGATCGCGCCCAGATACACCACGAACATGACCGGGTTACGAGCCTGGGCACGCGGCGTGAGCTTGCGCACCGCCTGCGGAAGCGACGAGATCAGCTGGCGCGCATTGAATGCACCGGTCGTGACCAGTTCCTCGCCCGCGTTCGACGAGGCGTCGACGTCCGCTGCGTGGGCTGTCTTCTCTTCTATGACAGGAGTACTCACAACACTGCCTCTGCGATCGGTCCCAGCGCCATGGCCGGGAAGAAGGTGAGTCCGGCGACCAACAGGATGGTTCCGGCCAGCAGTGCGCCGAACAGCAATCCGTGGGTCGGGAGAGTCGATGCGTCGTCCTCGACGCGCACTGGTTTCCGCTGAGTCGCTACCATTGTGGGCGCACCGCCTGATGCCGCCGCCGGCGCGGACACCGTGCTGCCCACCGCCGTCTCGCGATTGCGCGGACGCTGTTTGGCCAGCAGACCGGCGAGAGCGAGCACGAAGACGATCGGCAGGAAGCGCCCGAGCAGCATCACAATTCCAAGCGATGTCTGGAACCAGTCGCTGGTCACGGTGAGGCCACCGAAGGCGCTGCCGTTGTTGTTCGCGGCCGACGCGTAGGCGTAGAGCACCTCGCTGAAGCCGTGGATCGAGCCGGGTGTGCCGGGATCGCCGCTGTTGCCCTGGAATCCGGTTGTCGTTCCGAGGATCACCGAGATCGAGGTGCCGGCCAGCACCAGCGCGGGCATGACGAGGACGTAGAGCGCCGCCATGGTGATCTCATGCTGGCCGATCTTCTTGCCGAGGAACTCCGGCGAGCGGCCGACGAGCAGACCTCCGACGAATACCGTGATCACGGCCATGATGAGGACGCCGTAGAGGCCGGCTCCCACACCGCCGGGTGCCACCTCACCGAGGAGCATGTTCCAGATCAGCGCGCCACCCCCGGCGGCCGAGAAGCTGTCGTGCGCGGAATTCACTGCACCCGTGGATGTCCCGGTGGTCGAGACCGCAAACAGCACCGAACCGGGGATGCCGAAACGCTGTTCCTTGCCCTCCATCATGGCGCCCGCGGCCTGCGCGGCGATGCCGTCGGTGCGGGATTCGAAGACCCACACGACTGTCAGCATCACACCCCAGATGGCGGCCATGACCCCGAGCAGGGTCAGCCCCTGACGCCGATCGCCGACCATCGTTCCGTACGTGCGGGTGAGGCACACCGGGATGATGAGGAGCGCAAGGATTTCGACGATGTTCGACAGCGGCGTCGGGTTGGAGAACGGATGTGCGGAGTTCACCGAGAGGGTGCCGCCACCGTTGGTCCCGAGCTCTTTGATCGCCTCTTGCGACGCGAACGGCCCGAGCACACTGTGCGCTTGCCTGCCGTCGAGCGTCGTGAAGTCGAATCCGGTCTTGAACGACTCGATGGCGCCCTGGGTGAGTAGGATGAGCGCGACGATGAAGCTGAGCGGCAACAGGATTCGCACGCATCCGCGGACCAGGTCGACCCAGAAGTTGCCGATCTCGCCGCTGCCCCGCCGGTTACGGATGCCGCGGATCACGGCGACCGCGACCGCCATACCGACTGCAGCGGAAACGAAGTTCTGCACCGCGAGCCCGATCATCTGCGTGAAGTTGGTCATCACCACTTCGGGCGAGTACGACTGCCAGTTGGTGTTGGTCACAAAGGAAACCGCGGTGTTGAACGCCATCGACGGCGTCACACCCGGCTTTCCGTCCGACCACGGCAACACACCCTGGAGGCGCTGGATCGCGTACAGGAACAGGAACGAGATCAACGAGAAGGCCAGTACCGCAAGCGCATAGCCGACCCAGGTCTGCTCACGACGCGGATCGATGCGTCCGACGCGGTAGAACAGTTTCTCGAAGCGCAGGTCGCGTGCCGAGTCGTACGCCCGGGCCATGTAGTCACCGAGTGGCACGTAGGCAGCGGCGAGAATGAAAAGCAGCAATGCCAGTTGCAACAAGCCGGCCACCGTCGCAGACATGTCAGAACCTCTCGGGTGCGATGAGCGCGGCCACGAGATAGACGACGACTGCTGCGGCGAGCACCAACAGAACGATGGTGGTCACACCGTCGGCGGTCATCGCCCGGTCCTCGCATCGATTGCGCGCACGGTCAGCAGGCACAGCGCGATCGAGACGATCGCGACCAGCAGAAAGAGCAGGTCAGCCACTCGAACTCCATTTCCGAACTATGTACCCGGCCACGCAGAAACCT
The DNA here is from genome assembly GCF_053588675.1 of Gordonia sp. NPDC003422. Classification (NCBI taxonomy): domain Bacteria; kingdom Bacillati; phylum Actinomycetota; class Actinomycetes; order Mycobacteriales; family Gordoniaceae; genus Gordonia; species Gordonia sp. NPDC003422. Next base: position 72,141 of record NZ_JBSFQL010000017.1, on the reverse strand, counting down.
GCGAAGCCGCGACTGACAGGATCACTCGCGAAAGACGTCTGAAAGAGTTCGTTAACGGAATCCATACGCGTCGCGCCGGCAATTTGACGCGCGCTTTGCGGACGTTGCGACCGGCGTCAAGATCGCGTCAACAAGCCCTGGCGGCCCGTGTAGATCGCGTTCAGATTCGCGTCGGCGTTTCCGTCGGAGAGTACGACGGAAAGCATGAACAAGGTCACCGGCCAACAACCACTGACGGTCGCGACCGTGACCGGCCCGCCCCCGATCCGCGGCCGCTTCTTGCGGGGCGCGGACTCGTGGGGCGTCTTCCGGGTCGGGTTCGCCCGTCATCTCGTCCAGTTGCGTGTCTGCGTGTATCCGCCGGGCGTGACCGACCACGAGCGCACGATGCTTCGCCTCTGGTACTCGGCGCCGATCTGGGGTGTCATCGGCTGGCTGGCGCTCTGGCCGGCGATCAGCGCCGTGAGCCCTGTCGATCCGCCGTTCTCGATTCTCGCGGCAGCCGCCGTCATGCTGTCCGTCGTCTGGGTGGTCGGCCACCAGGCCTGGCCGGTGCGGAAATCAGTGCGCTCCATGGTCCTCTGGATCGACGACGACGAAGATCCCACGACACGACGCCGAGCCGACCAGTTGCTGCGGATCGTCGATTCGTTACGGGTGGCCGACCGCGATCTGCGCGAGGGCCGGATCGATGCCGTACGGCACGAAGCGATCTGGGCGCGCTGCTACGACGACCTCGCCTGACCGTCGGGACCCTCCCGCCGGCTGAGGTGCGAGGAGCGCAAGCCGCCGGGCTGAGGTGTCCCGTGCGAGGTACGAGCATGGAGCGTCTCGAAGTCGACGAGCCTCGAAGCCCCTGGTGAGATGACATCGTCGTCTCACCAGCCCTTCGAGGCTCGCTCCGCTCGCACCTCAGGGAGCGGTTGGAGGCTCAGAAGCGGTGGAAGGCCATGGAGCGAGGCGGAAGTCAGGAAGCACCCGCACTCAACGCGAGCCCGACCGTCCCGCCACTGCCGCGTCGAAGAGTGCTCGCCTTGATGGTGATCCAGCCGAGGATGCCGTACTTCTTGGAGATCAGTTCCCGTGTCCGCGCGGTGCCGGCGTCATCGAGGACTTCGCCTGTGCCCTCGACCGGTTCGCCGGTGACCTTCTTGCCGCGCGCATCGCAGGCCTGCACGATGATGCGCGGATCTCGCCGCAGACGTTTGACCTTCCACGAGTCCGCGACGGTCCACACGAGGAGGCGGTCGCCGTCGATCGTGGCCCACACCGGCGTCGACACCGGTGTGCCGTCCTTGCGAAAAGTGGTCAGCTGCACGTACTTCGCGGTTGCGGCGGCACCGAAGTCAGAGGTCATGCCGCCATGGTACCGACCTACTGGTCCTGCTCTTCGAGCCCGAACACAATGACCCGGCGCGGATATATCCGGATGAGTGCGTCATCGACGCCGCCGCGCGACTCTGTACCGCCGACGATCGCCTCGGCGTGACCCCGAATCTCGACCATCCTGACTCGCCACGGCTTGAGCGACGCGATGTCGTCGACGACGAACGCAACCTTGTCATTCCCCTTGAGGTTGCGAAACTTGCGGGACGACGCGAGGTTGTAGCCGACGATGTCGACGGTCCCGAGTTCGCGATTGACGGCGAAACCGACGGGATTGTTCTGCGGCGCGCCTTCCTTGTCGACGGTGGCGAGCCTGCCCAGCCGTTGCGTCTCGAGGTAACTCAGCACCTCGGGATCGAGCAATTCTTTGTGCCTCATGCGCGCACTCCAGTCGGCAGTTCCGCGGCAATGGGTGTGTTCTGTCCGGCGGCGACCCACCAGGAGCCGTCCCGTTCGACGAGCACATACATCGCCATCTCGGAGAATCCGCCACCTCGCGCATGCCTCCCGATGTGCGCGACCGCGACCCCCGGCGCCGGGTTGATCACCTCCGTCACCGAGAAGTCCGACGGCGGTGCCACCTGCTTGGCGAACAGCTGATGATGGATCTCGTTGAGCGGGGCGTGGCCGCGCAGGACGGCGCCTTTGGGGGAACCCCACACGATGTCGTCGGCGAACATCGCGTCGTAGGTGTCGGCATCAGAGTTGTCCATGCCGGCCTGCAACGTCGCCATAAGTGCGTCGACGGCAGCGAATGCACCGGGTTCGTAGAGGTTGAGTGATGGTCGGTCTCGTGTCATACCCCGACGCTAAGAGTTCAAGTTAACTTGAGGTCAAGGCCTCGCGGCGATCGCTGTCGCCACGTCGTCGCGGATGACGCAGTCGTAGGCGTGGTCGTTGACCATGCCGGTGGCCTGCATGAGTGCGAACATCGTTGTCGGCCCGACGAATCGCCAGCCCCGCTTCTTCAGATCCTTGGACAGGGAAACCGATTCCGGTGAGGTCGTCATCGATCCCGGCTTGTGGTCGGGACCGGGCGCAAACCGCCAGAAGTACTCCTCCAGCGACCCCTCGGCGTCGACGAGATCGCAGGCATGCCGGGCGTTGTTGATCGAGGCCTCGATCTTGCCGCGGTGCCGGACGATCCCCGCGTCGCCCAGCAACCGCTCCACGTCGGCCTCACCGAACCGGGCGACCTTCTCGAAGTCGAACCCGCTGAACGCGGCCCGAAAATTCTCCCGCTTGGTGAGGATGGTCCGCCAGCTCAGGCCGGACTGAAATCCTTCGAGGCATACTCGCTCGAACAGCGCGACGTCGCCGACGGTCGGAAATCCCCATTCGGTGTCGTGATACGTGGTCTCCGGCTCCTTGGCCGCCCACCCGCACCGCGCCCGACCGTCCTCCCCGATGACCACATCCGACATGGGCGATCTCCTCTCGAATCACTTGAACGGAGAGTACCGACGGCCACCGACACCTGATTGCGCTCCCTCACCGAATCGACCCCACGCCCACCGGGCGAAAATTTACTATCTCCTCATCGGGGGCACCTCGAAGGGAACGTCATGCGCAGACCGATCCGCCTCGTTGGAGCAATCTTGCTCGCCTTCGGCCTCGTCGCCACGCTGTCGGTGGCCACGCCGCAACCGCGTGCCGCTGCGTTCGCCGAGGACATCTGTTACACCCCCGGCGCCCCGCCGCACAGTTGCGGCCCGCTTCCCATCACCTGTTCCCTCGAGAATGCGGACGCCCCGATCTGCGGCCTGCGCGCCTTCTTGCGATACGCCTACACACTTCGTCAGCCGCTCGGCGGTCGCAGCCTGATTCACACGGACTCCAGCTACATCATCGCGAGGTCCGTCGGCTTCTCCGTCGCGGACGCCTATTGGATCGCCGCGTACAGCGAGGCGACCGACCTCGGCACCTTCGCCCCGCGCGACATGCGCGGCAACCTGGTTCCGAATTCGCGGCGGCTGACGACCAAGGACATCAGCGGCCTGGTACGTACGCATTTCGCCACCGGGGGCTTCCTGTTCCATTTCCTGCCGACGCTCCGAGGCCCACGCGCGCCGATGCCGAATGGGTTGCGCCCCGACGTCAACGACACACGGCACGAGATCATGCTGACCCATCTGCGACGCTGGGCGACAGCGGGCCCGGGATCCTCTGCGCCCCTGTGCACCGGAGGATTCACCAACCGCTCACCGGGAGGCGACTACGCGACGGGCGAGGGTTGCTATGGCGGCGCGAACCCCGTCCCGATCAACGGCACGTACAGCATCGTGTCGCCGGCTAACTTCCCCTTCACCAATTCGACTGGGCAACAGGTCATCACCGACGGAGTCCTGTCGTCGAAGTTCGATCAGTGGGTGGGCGGGCAGTCGGCGAACGCGCGAATCGGGATCTACATCCACGCCCTGGGAGACCGCATCTCACACCATGCGTGCACCGATGCCGGCACCATCGCACCGCCTACCCCGCGCCATCGGGCGTTCCGGATCGATCTGAACAAACCGTCGTGCGATCAAGGGCCACATGCGATTCGGCACGAGTTCGAGACCGGCGTCGACTTCCACGGTCTCGAGCCCGAGGACCGAACGACCGAGGCGGCGTTGTCAAAGGTGTACGACGAGCTGGTCTACTTCGCGCGGTTGCGCGGCACGCTGAATCCCACCGCGACCACGTCCGCCGCCAAAACCCGGGTCGTCACGAACGGACTCGTCCCGGCACTCGAGCACCGCAATCCGATGGTTCGGCTTCGTTCGGTGACCGCCGCCGGGTGCCGACTCGGCGTACCCGCATTTCCGGGCTCGCCCTCATGCCGGTGAGGTAGGCCGCGGGTCACCCGACGATCGGCATCTGTAGCTCGGTCCGCCAGTTCTCCTCGGGTTCGGGGTGAGTCGCGAGGTAGACCTCGCGCGCAGTGCCGTCGGTGCGGTAGCCGTTGTCCTCGATCCAGGTGGCGAGCGTCTGATAGCCCTCGCCGATGTCGACCATCCTGCCCACGTGCAGGTGGCACGCGGCCCGCTCGACGCCCGGCAATGTCACCGACTCGAGCCCGTCGACACTGACGCCGTCAGCCACCGGGCATGCCGCGGTCACCGTCAGTCCTTCACCGTCGGGGACGTAGGTGGCGATCGCCTCACCCGCCGGCGCGATACCGGCAGGCCCGAGAATCTCGAACATCCGCCCGAACAGTCCCCGGATCACCGGGCCCACGTCTTCCGGATCCGAACTCGCCGACACGTCCGTCAATGTGAGAACCCGAACCGGAGCAACACTTTTCATGACAACCGAGCTGGTACTCATGGTGCCTTCCCTTTCGATGATGCGGAGTCTCGCCTCGATCCGGGTGAGCCGATCCCGGTCTGCCGCAATCTGTTCGGCCACCTGCGCACGACGCAGACGTAGCATTCCCCGCAGTTCGGCGGGGTCGACGTCGGCGTCGATGATGCGGGCGACCTCGGCGAGGGTGAACCCGAGATCTTTGAGGGCGACCACGCGGTTGAGGCGTCGTAGCTGATCGGCCTCGTAGTAGCGGTACCCGGTGTGATCGTCGACCCGCGCCGGTTGCAACAGGCCGATCTGGTCGTAGTGTCGAAGCATCCGGATCGACACCCGGCCCATCGTGGCGAAATCTCCAATGGTGAACATGACACCGACCACGCTCCTGTCTCACATGGTGTGAGGGTCAACCCCGGCGCACCGAGAAGGCGCACCGTTACCGTTTCGTGACCCTCGGTTGCGAATGCATCCCAGTGCCACGTCCACCCGTGAGCTTGCCACCCGCCGCTCCTAGCGTCGATCACATGACGACACCGCGCACGCACCCCGACCCCTCGCCCGGCGAGTTGTCGTTGCTGGTCAAACGCGTCGCCGACGGCGATCGTCAAGCATTCGCGCAGTTGTACGACCTCACCTCACCACGCGTCTACGGCATGGCCCTACGGGTGATCCGTGATGCGGGATTCAGCGAGGAGATCACCCAGGAGGTGTATCTGACGGTGTGGCGGACCGCGGCGTCGTACGACACGAGCGGCTCGGTGATGGCCTGGCTGCTCACGATGGCCCACCGCCGATCCGTCGACCGCATCCGTTCGGAGACCGCCAGCCGACGCCGCACCCTGACGCATGGTCGGGAATCGGTGACACCGGCCTTCGACGAGGTCGCCGAGATCACCGAACGACGCGAGACGGTGCGGCTCATCCGAGCCGGACTCGCACACCTCACGCCCGTGCAGCGCGAGTCCATCGAACTCGCCTACTTCGACGGCCTGACGTATCGCGAAGTGGCCGAACGCCTCCAGGTCGCCCTGCCCACCGTGAAGTCCCGCATCCGCGACGGCATGCGGCGACTGCGGCTCAGCGTTGTCGACGCAGCCGCGTAGACGACATTCGTTTGCGCGAGCGGCGGTGTGCGGAAAAGCGAACCAGGCAACGGAGGGCACTACTGAAAACGGGCCCCTGACGGCACTCCTCCGAGATTGTCCCGGAAGGCACCCGTCAGGGGCCCGTTTTCAGTCACTCTCAGATCAGCCGAGCACCAACGACTCTCCGTCGGCACCGACGTTCACCGGCACCACGTCGCCGTCGCGGATGTCACCGGCCAGCAACGCCTTGGCGAGGCTGTCGCCGATGGCCTGCTGCACCAGCCGCCGTAGTGGGCGTGCACCGTAGAGCGGATCGAATCCGCGCTCGGCCAGCCATTCCTTGGCCTTGGGCGTCACTTCCAGTTCCAGTCGACGCTGGGCGAGGCGCTTGGCCAACTGCCGCAGCTGAATGTCGACGATGGAGACCAGTTCCTCGGGGCTCAGCGCGTCGAAGACGATGACGTCGTCGAGGCGGTTGATGAACTCCGGCTTGAACCGCGCGCGCACCGCCGCCATCACCTGGTCCTTGTCACCGCCGGCGCCCAGGTTGGACGTCAGGATGAGGATGGTGTTGCGGAAGTCCACGGTGCGGCCCTGACCGTCGGTCAGCCGACCCTCGTCGAGTACCTGCAGCAGCACGTCGAACACGTCCGGGTGGGCCTTCTCGATCTCGTCGAACAGGACCACCGTGTACGGGCGACGCCGCACCGCCTCGGTCAGCTGACCGCCGGCCTCGTAGCCGACGTAGCCGGGAGGGGCACCGACAAGCCTTGCCACACTGTGCTTCTCGCCGTACTCGCTCATGTCGATGCGAACCATGGCGCGTTCGTCGTCGAACAGGAACTCCGCCAGCGCCTTGGCCAGCTCGGTCTTGCCGACACCGGTCGGGCCGAGGAACATGAACGATCCCAGCGGCCGGTTCGGGTCGGCGACACCGGCCCGCGCACGACGCACGGCGTCGGACACGGCGACCACGGCGTCCTTCTGTCCGATGACGCGATGGCCCAGTTCGTCCTCCATGCGCAGCAGCTTGGCGGTCTCGCCTTCGAGCATCCGGCCGGCGGGGATTCCGGTCCACGCCGACACGACCTGAGCCACGTCGTCGGGTCCGACCTCCTCCTGCAGCATCACGTCTTCGCTCGGGTCGGTGCCGGTCTTCTCGATCGCGGCCTCGAGTTCCTTCTCCAAGCCGGGGATCGTTCCGTACCGCAACTCGGCCGCACGTCCCAGATCGCCGCCACGTTCGGCCCGATCCGCCTCTCCACGAAGCCGTTCCAGCTCCTCCTTGGTGTCGCGGACCGCGTCGATGGCGGTCTTCTCCGACTGCCAGCGGGCGCTCAGTTCGTTGAGCTTCTCCTTCTGGTCGGCCAGTTCCTGACGCAGCTTGTCGAGCCGCTCCTTGGAGGCCGCATCCGTTTCCTTCTGCAGCGCAACCTCTTCGACCTCCAGACGGCGGACGATTCGCTCGACCTCGTCGATCTCGACGGGGCGCGAGTCGATCTCCATCCGCAGCCGCGACGCGGCCTCGTCAACGAGGTCGATGGCCTTGTCGGGCAGGAAGCGGGAGGTGATGTAGCGATCGGAAAGCGTTGCGGCAGCAACCAATGCGGAGTCGGTGATGCGTACACCGTGGTGCACCTCGTAGCGTTCCTTCAGTCCGCGCAGGATGCCGATGGCGTCCTCGACCGACGGTTCGCCCACGTACACCTGCTGGAAACGACGTTCGAGTGCCGCGTCCTTCTCGATGTACTTGCGGTACTCCTCGAGGGTGGTCGCACCGACCAGCCGCAGCTCACCGCGGGCGAGCATCGGCTTGATCATGTTGCCGGCATCCATCGCGGAATCGCCTGTCGCACCGGCACCCACGATGGTGTGCAGCTCGTCGATGAAGGTGATGACCTGGCCGGCCGACCCCTTGATCTCGTCGAGCACGGCCTTGAGCCGCTCCTCGAATTCGCCGCGGTACTTGGCACCGGCGACCATCGAACCCAGATCCAGGGAGATGACCGTCTTGTTGCGCAACGACTCCGGCACATCGCCTTCGACGATCCGCTGGGCCAGGCCCTCCACGATCGCGGTCTTGCCGACGCCGGGCTCACCGATGAGCACCGGGTTGTTCTTGGTACGACGACTCAGCACCTGCACGACGCGTCGGATCTCGGTGTCGCGACCGATGACCGGGTCGAGCTTGCCCTCGCGAGCAGCCGCGGTCAGGTCGGTGGAGTACTTCTCCAGCGCCTGATACGTCGACTCCGGGTCCTCGGAAGTGACCCGCGCGGTTCCGCGCACGGCGACAAACGCCTCGCGAAGCGCCTGGGGCGTCGCGCCGACGTTGTGCAGCAGTTTGGCGACGTCGGAGTCGCCGGTCGCCAGACCGACCAGGATGTGTTCGGTCGAGACGTACTCGTCGTCGAGTTCCCCGGCAAGCTGCTGCGCTGCCGAGATCGCCGCGATCGACTCGCGGGAGAGTTGAGGCTGCGCGCTCGCGCTGGACACCGTCGGAGCACGATCGACCATCGCCTGGGCTTGGCTACGAACGCTCGACGGGTCCACGCCCACCGCTTTGAGCAGCGGCGACGCGATGCCGTCGGACTGATCGAGCAGCGCCACCAGGATGTGGGCCGGTCGCACGTCGGGGTTTCCTGCGCTTGCCGCCGCCTGCACAGCAGCACTCAACGCTTGCTGTGTCTTGGTGGTGGGGGTGAAGCTGTCCACTCGCGTGCACCTTTCTCTTTAGTCCAACAGGCTCAAGTATGAGCCATCCGAAGGGTGCAACGCCATCAAAGTTGAGTACATTCCGCTCAAGTCCGACAATAGTGTGATCTAGATCACTTCATACGGTGTATGCTCAGCGAGTCATTTGTTGCGCGCCGCCGACGAACCCCTGGTGAGAATCGCGGGCCCGGATCAGCGACGACTGACTTCGGGGAGGTTGCCATGCTGCATCCTGAATCGCGAAGAGCCCACGCCCTGAGTTCGCGCGGGACGTTCCGATTGCGGATAGTGGTCGGCCTCGCCATCGCGTCGCTTGCCCTCACCTTCGGAGTGCACGCGCCGGCCGACGCGGCGCCGCCCCCCACGCTGTGGCTGTGCAGTTCGGCGATGACCGCCGACCCGTGCGACCTGCCGCAGGACACCACCGATCTGCTAACCGGACGCGTAACCAACCCACTACCGGTCACCGCTGCCCAACGGTCGGTGGATTGTTTCTACGTCTATGGGACGGCGACCAACACGTTGTCCCTCAACGCCCCACTGGTTGCCGCTCCGGAAATCAAGTCTGGAGCGGAGCTCCAGTCGGCCCGGTTCAACAGCATGTGTCGGATCTTTGCTCCGGTCTACCGGCAGATCTCGCTGCCGGGCCTCGTGGCAGTGAATCTCGGCGCTACCACCGAACCAGTGGCAATCGCCTACCGCGACGTACTCGCCGCGTGGAACAACTACCTCACCCACGCGAACATGGGTCGCGGCGTGGTCTTCATCGGCCATTCCCAGGGCACGTTCCTGCTTCGCAAACTGATTCGCGAACAAGTCGATCCCAATCCTGTGGTGCGTGCACGCCTCGCCGGCGCCATCCTGTTGGGCGGAAACGTGAAGACCGCGCCCGGGAGGACGGTCGGTGGCGACTTCAACAACATCCCCATCTGCACCCGGCACGGTCAATACGGATGTGTCACCGCGTATTCCACGAATATCGTCTATCCGCCACTGTCCTTGCTCGGCAATAGCTCGCTCGATATCGTCTCGCTGCGTTTCGGATTGCCGATGGGGCCGAACTATCAGGTGGCCTGCACCGATCCGGCCGTGCTGAGTGGAAGCCGCAGGCCGGTCGGCATCACCGTGCCCAGCAAGCCGTATGCGCCGGGCGCCATCGCAATCGCGCTGGGCTATACGACTTTTCCCGAGGCATGGCCGACGTCGTCATCGACCTGGACGATCGGACGCGGTCGCGGCGTCGGCCGCTGCGAAGAAGTGAACGGCTACCGGCAGTATCACATTCGCATGGTTGTGCCCCAACAGATCAACGAGGCACCGCTTTTCGACTTGCATGCGCTCGACATCAACTTCGGATTGGATCGCCTGGTCGCCATCGCCTCTCAACAGGCCGCGAGCTGGCACGCGCACTCTCACTGACCCTCTTCAACCGTGAGCGTGTCGACGACGACGTCTCCCAGCCACGCCTCCAATTGCTCAAGGCTCCAACCGCATCGGCGTACCAGGCGGTCGGCGACTTCGATTGATGTTGCGGTCCAGAGGATGTCGGTCGCAGTGGTGGGCGTCAGGGTGTCGGGCAGACCGAAGCGGTCGGCGATGTGCCTGACCACGGATGCGTTGCCGGTGCGGCGTTCCCGTTCGATCGTGTCGACGAACTCCGTCAGTGCCCGGTCGGCACCCGGCCCCTCACCGAGAAGGACACCGAGCAGCGGGCCCACGCGGTGATACATGAGGCAACCCATGTGGATGTAGGCACGCAGTGTCGATGCGGCATCGGGTTGCTCGAAGACCCTGGTCATCATCGGCCGGATCGCGATGGGCTCCGGTTCGTCGTCGCCGGCCAGCAGCACGTCGTACACCGCTTTCACCACGGCCGCCTTCCCGCCGACAGAGTTGTAGATCGTCTGCGGACTCACTCCGGCTTCGCGGGCCAGGGACGCCACTGTCATCGAGTGATAGCCATGCCGGAGTAACTGGTCCTTGGCTGTGGCGAGCACTCGTGCTCTCGTCTCGCGCGCCGCCTGCTCGCGTTGCGGACTCACGTATGACCGAGGTGTTGACACCAAGCCCCCTTTGGGTGGATTATCATTCCACTGGAATAGTCTTCTAGCCAAAATCATAGCCCAAAGGAAACCCTCATGTACGACACTTCGAACCCCGCTCTGCCTTCGGTGCATCGCATCTTCGACGCGATCAACACCGGCCAATTGGACGCTATCCCAGAGGTGGTCACCGACGACTTCGTCGACCATGGGTCACCCGTACCGCTGCCACCCGGTCCGGCCGGGTACACCCAGATCCTTGGGTTCGTGACCGGCGTGCTGGATGTGCGCTACGAGATCGCCGACATCGTCAGCACCTCGGACCGAATCATCGTCCGCGCCAAGGCCTACGGTCGCGGCGTTTCAGCCGTACACGGCGAGGCCGGCGCCGGGAAGCCGTACGAGATGGACACCCTGCACATCTACCGCACCGAAGGCACGCGGCTGGCCGAGCATTGGGGTGTACGCGACGAGCTCGGGGTGTTGATCCAACTCGGCGTCGTTCCCGCACCGCAGCTGCCGCCGCTGCCGGAGGTCGGGGCGAGGTGATGACCCCGCACGTTCGCGCTGCACGACAACGACCGGGTCACCGCACGGCGTGTATCACACATGCATGCGCTATTCATGCTAGTTTCATGAAGTGAGCACTCTTCAGATCCGCAACCTGCCGGAGGACCTTCACGCTCAACTCAGCGAGCGCTCGGCCAAGCTGCATATGTCCATGTCTGAGTACGTCACCAAGCTCCTGCGCGACGACATGAGTCGTCCATTGTTCAACGAATGGGCCGCAACTATCCGAAGCGAAGGGCCGGGACGCAGTATCGACGTCGTGGGCGCCCTCGATGCAGTACGCGATGAATATGATGCCGGCGAGAAATGAGGCGAGTGGTCGACGCGAGCGCGCTGGTCGACGCCGTACTGCCGTCCGCACGGCAGGCAGCCGCCCTGCGATCAATGTCGGGCTACGAACTCTGGGCACCGACAATACTCGACATGGAAGCATTGTCGGCGATCTGGCGACTTCAGCGGACATCGCAGATCAGCTCTGCGGAGGCCGAGCGCGCGGTCAAAGCGGTGTGGACAGCTCCGATCCGACGTGTCGAGAGTGTTCAAATATCAAGCGCAGCATGGGATCTGAGAACTTCGGTGCGAGTATCCGATGCGTTCTATGTCGCCACCGCCAGATTCTATGATGCCGACCTCATCACGTCTGATGCGCGACTATCCCGCTCCCCCGACATTGGAGTTCCGATTGTGGTTCTGCCGCAATGAAGCTCGGCATCGCTGCTGGAGAAGTGGCGATCTCCTGCGCCCGTGGTCACCCCTGCTTTGTCAGTAACGCATAGCCCTGTCGATGCAATCGGTGGTGTCTCGGCCACTGGGTGAGCATCCACGCCGGATCACTGAATCCGGCCTGGGACACTGCCGTGGTCGCGGCCTCGAGTTCGAACTCCAGTCGTCGGCGACGTCGGCCGGCATCGGCCGGACCGTCAGCCTCGACCGCCTCGATCGCGTCGACGACACGCCGCTCGGAATCCAGCAGCACCGCGCGATACCCGCGCGGGCGCACACACCACAGCGTCACGACCGCCACCCCGACCCCGATGACGGTCTCCGCGATTCGCCCGATGACGGCCTCCGACAACGGCTCCTGCGGCGCAAGTGCGCCCAGCGTCATGGCCAGCGGGGTGATGAACACCATCGCAATCGCGTAGTTGACCACCAGGAAGATCTCGGTACCCGCCATCAGGACAACCACCGTCAGGATCAGCAGCACCGCAGACCCCAGCACCGGGGTGATCACGGCGAGCACACCCACTCCGATCACGGTGCCGACACAACGATTCAACGCACGCCAGCTGCCCGTGACGCGATCAGGCCCCTGGTGCAGGATCATGGCCGCGGTGATGACGGCCCAGTCCGGCCGGCCGAGGTCGACGGCGATCGCGATGCCGCCGGCGACCACGCACGCGACGGTGAGCCGCAACGCGAGCACGGGGATTCGCGGCCGGCGGAGTCCCCACCGCAATCGTTCGCCGACTCTGGCGCGTGGAAGCACCATCAGGTCGAGTTCTTCTTCAGACACACTCGTCTCGACCTTCTGGTCCTCGGCAAAGGCGATCACTGCCAGCAGCCGACGATGGATCCGGCTCAGCGCATCGGTCGGCGCGACCGCCTGGCCCCGGAGCCCGGCATCATCGAGACAGTCCCACGCCTCGTGAAGTGCATGAATCGCTCTGCGTCGCAGCAGGTCATCGTGTGGCTGGCGTGCGAGCGCATCGACGGCCGCGCCCGCCCGGGTCACCGCTTGCGCCTCCGGACCGTGACGGTCGAGCAATGCCGGCGTCATCGCAACGCCGAGTGCTACCACCGCGCCGATCGCGGTCCACAACACCACAGCGGGCGCGCTCGCGGTGCCGTCGAGCACCAACACCGCGGAGAGTTCAGCGCACAGCAGTAGCAGAAACGAGCCGGGAGCACGCTCCCGCAACGCGTCCACCCAGATTGCCGCGAGCACCACGACTGCCGTCATCATCGCGATGACTGCGATCCAAGCGCCGACCGACGCCGCACCCGCGAGGTGCCCGACTCCGGCGCCTACGGTGGCGCACGAGATCAGCGCCAATCCGTATCCTGCGACGACCTTCCATCGCGTCCGATACGGTCGACGTTCGCCATACACGACGGCGAACGCACCCAACGCCGACAAGGCCGCGGCCGCTCCGTGCCCGTTCGCCAGACCCACGGCGGCCGGGATCGCTACCGCCAGCGCGGCCCGGAACGCGCCGACCGCACGTTCACCGACTCCGGAGACCTCCAGCAGAACCTGCCGAAGCCCCGGGCGTTGCGGGAAGCCGGGTTCGGTTTCGGCGGTCATCTGATGATCCAATCATCGCGGCAGAGGTGCCTGCGACTTGCACGGTCACCGACTCAAGAGGCACCGTATTCGACGTGGAGCCCAACGTCGTACTGCGTGGCCGGTTGCTCTGTGCCGATGATGACGAAGCGGCCATCGTCGTGCGCCTACTCCCCCGACACATCGAACTCACCCGCGCCGAACCCGGGTGCCTGTCATTCACGGTGCAACAGAATGCCGAGGACCCGCGCACGTGGGATGTCGACGAGCGTTTCGTCGACGCAGCTGCATATCAAGCGCACCAGGACCGGGCCAGGTCGAGCGAATGGGGACATGCGACCGCCGGCATCCGACGCGACTACACCCTCGAGTAGTCGTGCGCGTAGGGACTCTGTACGAGTCAGATTGTGTAACTGCATATTCCACTTCGCTCTGCTGGCGCGTACAGATTTCGGCGCGAGTGTCGATTGCCAGCCTTGCCGCCGCTCCTTGAGGTGCGACGAGCGTTAGCCGCCGGGCTGAGGAGCCCCATGCGAGGTACGAGCACGGAGCGTCTCGAAGTCGAGGAGCCTCGAAGGGCTGCGAGCAGTCCCGCCAAAGCCCGCAACGCGTGGCTCTCCCAACATCATTCGATGATCGACATTCTTGTCGGTGGCGTGTTCTACCCTGGATGCAGTCGATCGGGGAGGGTCACGATGCGCGGAGTTCAGTCGGAAAATGCTGCACAGTCAACGATTTCGCGTGCTTAGTCCACAACCAGATTCTGGGCGACGAGAATTGTCGGTGGCCCGTTCTAGTCTGAATCCGGTCAATCGGAAAGGGGGTGACAGGGGATGTCGATTGAGGAGTACGCAGACGACGCGGTGTACTGGCCGCAGGTCGATGCCGCGGTGTTGGGGGTTCCGGATCTCGCGGTGATCGACGACGACAAGGCCGTGTCGATCAACGACATGGTCGCCTCGTTCGGTCACATCGAAAGAGGGAAATCCTACTTCTCCTGGCTCTCGTATCAGATTGCGGCCGAACTACATACCCGGCTGGTGGAGCCGACGATGGATGACGACACCGACTGGATCGATCAACGTGCGCAGTGCGCGATGCGGATCGCGGCGTCGTTGGCGATCTCTCAGTTGACGGCCGAGTGTTTGTTGGGAGAGGCGATCGCTTTGCGGGATCGGCTGCCGCTGGTGTCGGCCTGTTTGTGCGACGGTGTGCTCACCAAGGCACAGACCGTCGCGATCATCGGCCGCACCGACCTGGTCGGCGGTGACCACATCGGCGAGGTGGATGCCGCGATCACCAAGGAACTCCGTAAACGCCGCGGCCGGTGGTCACCCCAAGCGATCCGGGATCTGGCCGACCGGATCGTGTTCCGCCACGACCCCGAAGCGGTGCGGGAACGCCGTAAGCATGCCAAAGGCCAACGTGCGGTGTGGGTCGAGGACCTCGGCGATGGGATGGCCACTCTGGCGGCGTCGATGACCGCGGAGAACGCGCGCATCGCGGTCGCCGCGGTCCAGGCGTTGGCAGGCACCGTGTGCTCCAAGGATGGTCGGGGGAAACGGGCCCGCAACTCCGATGCGGCGTTCGCCCTGTTGTCGGGCACCCGGTTTGAATGCCAGTGTGGGCGTGCCGAGTGTGATGCCGAGATTCCCGAACCCGGAACCCTGCCGCCGGCCCAGGCGCGGATCGTGTTGCATGTGGTGTGCGAGGAAACCACCCTCACCGACGAGTCGAACACCACTCCCGCGCATATGAATGGGTTCGGGGTGATCTCGGCCGAGCATGCCCGCGAACTCGCCCAACGCCCCGACGCGGTCATCAAACCCATCAACCCCCAACCCGCACCAGCCCAGCCGACTCCGACCCCGCCAGGTGACCTTTCTGACGACGCCACCACCCCGATCCCTGAGGTGCGAGGAGCGCAAGCGACGAGCCTCGAAGGGCCTGGCGAGACAGCGTCGGACACCACGCCACCGGTCTGTGACGTGCCCGAAGCAGCGTCGGTCGACGAAGGCATCCCCCCGCTCCCTGAGGTGCGAGGAGCCCTGGCCGCCGGATTGAGTAAGGACCGGGCGAGCCTGCGAGCCGGGACCGCATCGAAATCACCGAGCCTCGAAGGGCCTGGCGAGACACCGTCGGAAACCACCACCGATCGGCCGTTGAACTGTGAGAAACCCACCCGGGGTAACCCGGATTTCTGGCGCCGCATCCCCGAACCCACTCCACCACAACCACCACCACCGCCAATGCTGAGCGCGGTGCCGCCGGGTCTGGCGCCGCATCTGCGGTCGGATCCGTATCGGCCTTCGACCGCGCTGGTCACCTACATCCTGTCCCGTGAGGGCACGTGTTCGGTTCCCGGCTGCACAAAACCGGCCTGGGAATGCGAACTCGACCACGTCTGCGAGTACAACCACGACGACCCGTATGCCGGCGGGCACACCGACCCCGCCGGGATCGGCGCGAAATGCCGCTTCCACCACCTGGCGAAAACGTTGACCGACTTCGTCGACGACCAAATCCTCGACGAGAACGGCCGCCCGCACACCACCTGGATCACCCCCGAAGGACTCGTGTTGCCCGGGCGGGCCGACTCGATCATCGACATCGTGCCCGCCCTCGGCCGAATCCGGTGGCGCCCCGCCGACACCCGCACCCGACCGCGGGTCATCTTCGACGGCACCGGCGAACTCCCCAAGAAACGACGCCGACCCCGCACCGTCGACAAACACCTCCGCCGACAACGCGAACGCCTGCGCAACCGACTCCGCATCGAAGCCGAACCCCCACCACCCTTCTGATCAGGAATCAGATCCGTACCGTGGAACCATGCGATTGAGAACCTTGCTGTCCACGGGAGCCGCAACCGCGGCCGCAGCCGTCGTCGGGAGTTCCGCTTCGAGATCCGCCGTCGACACTTGGTATCCGACGCTGCGCAAACCACCTTTCACGCCTCCTCCGGTGGTGTTTCCGGTGGCATGGACGACGCTCTACGCCGACATCGCCGTCACGTCCGCCGCCGCGCTCGACCGCCTCGAAGACGAGCACCGCGACGACGAGCGCCTGCGCTACGCGGCGGCACTCGGCACCAACCTGGCGCTCAACGCCGGCTGGAGCTGGTTGTTCTTCGGAGCCCACCGACTGGGTCCGGCCGCCGTCGCCGCCGGCCTCCTGACAGCCAGCAGCGCCGACCTGACCCGACGCACCGCACAGGTCGACGCGCGCGCCGGCACTGCAGTGGCGGCATACCCGGCATGGTGTGCTTTCGCCACACTGCTGTCGACCGAGATCTGGCGCCGCAACCGCCGCTGATCACGGTCACGGCAACGCCGACAACTCACCCATTCTCAACAGACCCGGCCCCGCCCACTCGGCAAGTCGCGCGGAGGCCGACGCGACGGCTGGGTCCTCGCGTGCGTCCGGACCGATGCGCGCCGGATTCAGCGCACAACCATTGGCCCACGCGGCGATGTCGTCCTCGGCCATGAAGCTGCGCGTGGCCATCGAACCGCGCAACTGCATACGAATCCAGTCAATAGGGCTGTCGGCCAATGCGTTCGGGGGGCAAAGACGATTCCGATCACGATCGTCGTCGCGCGTCGCCTCGACGTAGCCGGCAAGCGCGGCACCGAAACACGGGAAACCCGCGCGGATCGTCTGCAACCGAATCTTCTCACCCCACAGCGGCACCAGCGGCGGGTACTTCAAACCCGCTGCAGCACAATGCACCACCACAGAGTCGGGCGGCAGCGGAACCGCGCCGCCGTCGAGCACCACCTCGCGTGCCGATATCCCCCGGACATGCCCCAGTCGAACGACATTCTCGACCGAACGCAACAAGTCGAGTTCCCACTCCCCCAGAGTCGGCGCCTTGGCCATTGTCGGTAGCAAACCGCGGTCGATGCGCATCATGACGCCGGCCGCTTCCAGACGCAGGAAAAAGTCATCGACACTATCCGCGCGGGCAGCAGCCTCCATCGTATCTGCGGACAGCTTCAGCGACACCAAGGGATCTGGCTGCACCACAGCACGATTCAGCATCCATGGCTCACGCGGGCGCACCCACGTGATCCGATTTGATGCAACGCCATGACCGAGCAGCCAGACGATCGCGTCGGTCGCGGTCTTCCCGGCACCGACGATCACGAAGTTACGAGGTGTCATCGCGCCGGGAGCGAAGCGAGCGGGCGAAATCGGCTCCGACAGGTCGGCGATTCGGTTGACCGCGACCACTGGCACATCGTCTGCGACTGCGAAGGGTGGCGGCGTCGACGCCGGAATCGACGGCGACAGATAGGTGGCGTCCACGACGCGCCGACGTACTTCGACGGACACGGTCTCCCCCGACACCCGCGACGTCACCAGATGGGCGTCACCGTCGGTGCGGTACTCACTGGCCGACAGGAAGGTCACCCGGCCCGACCCGACGAAGCGGCGACGCATGATGTCGTCGAAGTACGCTTCGATCGCGGGCTTGCGCGCCCGCTCACCGAGCCCCTTTTCGGGTCCGCTCAGCTGGACCGAACCGTCCCCGAGCAGCGTCGACGCCACCCCATAGAACGACGACGCCTGATGCAGATGCACGAACGGATACGCGTCGAGCCAATGTCCGCCGGCAGCATGTCGGCGGTCGACGATCGTGACGTGTACGTCAGCGTGGTCGATCAGCGCATCGGTGAATGCCATACCCATCGCACCGGCACCGACCACGAGGTAGTCGGTCGTCAGCGTCGTGGCCGTCATCGCTCACCTCCTCATACGCCCTGGACTGAACGTAGCCCCTCCACCATCCACATCGTCATCCGGTCGATGCACAACCACATTCCGACTGCCGCGTACAGCCAGAACTCGGGTTACGCTCACGGCTCACCTCGCAACGGGGGTTTGCGAGTGAGTTGGGGAATGAATGCAGACCATCACCTTGTCGCGCAGCGATGCCAAGAACTACGCCGACCTCGTCTTCGGCGAATGGCCTGCCCATCGCCGGTTCGGTCACCAGGCCGGGTCGATGCCCGAATGGCAACAGATGGCACTCATCAAGGAGATACGCGACGGCACCACGATCACCAACCTCCAGATCTTTCACGACGGCGCGTGGGCGCACCCTCCTCGTGACCTGCCGTTCGCCTTGGACGAGGCCATCGACGACGTCGCCCAACAAGCACGGGCGCACGCACAAGAGCTGAGCGTCATCTTCACCGTCGAACGTGCCACCCGCACAATGCAATTACGACTGGTCACCGGCAACGAGGCGCTGCCATGGTTCCTGTGGCGCCAGGTTCCCGAACGCCTCGACGCACTCTTCGGCCGCACCCGCGACCTGACGGCAGGTACACGTCCGATTTCCCTGGAGGACAACCACTTACGTGGCACAACCGTCTGCCTCGCGTCCAACACGACCACACCGTTCACCGTCATCTCGTCGGCACCGTCGGTCACACGGGAACTGACGGCCCGCGCCCTTGTCGAAGGCGTGCAAAGTCGCGTCGTAACCGTAATCGGTGATCCACACCTTGGTCTCGATGAACACCTCGGACCGGTCGATCCCGGAGCGTCGAATCGCCTTCCCGACCTCGCGCTCGTTCAGATAGGCAGCGGCGGTGTCGATATGGCGATATCCGGTCTCCAGAGCGGCGCCCACCGCATCGACGGTATCCTCCGGTGCCGACTGGTAGACGCCGAAACCGATTGCAGGAATCGATACTTGGTTGTTGAGTGCAATGTTCGGAACGGTCATGGTGCCACGCTACGCTTTTGATTTCGAATGGACAGGAACAGTGCGACGACGAGTGCCAACGCCAGCAGACAGGTACCGCCGAGCAAGGCGACCTCGGTGCGCTCGAACACCGCGTCGCCGGCACCCGCCGAGATGGTCACGAGCAACCCGAGCCCGAAGGCCATGCCGATCTGGTGAAAGGTGTTGAGCAGCCCCGACGCGGCTCCCGCATCTGCGGACGACACCCCGGCGATGCCCGCATTGGTCAGCGGCGCAAACGCCAGTCCCTGACCGATCCCGATGAGCACCATCGGCGCCGCGACCGCAGTCCAGTACCCTGCGTCGGCCCCGACCCGGCTGAGCCAGAACATGCCGCCCAGCGTCACCAGCACTCCGACAACCAGCACAGCGGCATTGTCGAAGCGGCGCAGCAGCTTCGGAACCATCAGCGCCACCGCGAAGTTGACCAGCGTCATGGGTAAGAACGCAAGGCCGGCCTGTAGTGCGGTGAATCCGAACCCGTCCTGCAGAAGTGCGGTGGTGAAGTAGAAGAACCCGATCATCGCACCGAGATACAGGACCCGAATGGCGTAGGCGCCACTGCGTTCCGCATTCGCGAACAGGCGCAGCGGCATGATCGGTTGAGGGACGCGGGATTCGTTGACGATCAACGCGATCAACAGGATCAGTCCGATCGCCAACGAGGTGACAACCGTTGGACTCGACCATCCCGACTCCGCGGACTCGATGACCGCGAACACGATCGCACCCACACCAAGGGTTGCCGCAATCGCACCGACCGCGTCGAACCGTCCGGGCCGACGCGCCGTCTCCGACAGCACCACGCGGCTACTGATCATCATCGCGACGGCGATGGGGACATTGATCAAGAAGGCAGCTCGCCACGAAACCCATTGGGTGAGAGCACCTCCGATCAGAAGTCCGAGGCTGGCCCCGATGCCTGCGGTCGCCGCGTACCACGCGACTGCCTTCTTCCGTTCCTCGCCGCCGAAGTACTCGGTGATCAGGGCCAGCGAGGTGGGCGCGACGATCGCAGCCCCCACACCCTGCACGGCCCGTGCGGCGATCATCCACCACCCGGCCGGCGATAGACCGATCATCAGCGACGCGAACCCGAACACCGCGAGCCCACCGATGAACAGCCGACGCCGACCCAGCAGGTCGCCGGCTCGTGCGCCGAGGAGCAGCAGTCCGCCGAAGACCAGCGTGTAGGCGTCCTGCACCCAGGACAGCGCCGTCGGGGACATCTCCAGGCCGTCGCGGATACTGGGCAGGCCGGTGAAGATCACCGAATTGTCCAGCAGCACCATGAAATAGCTGATCAGGATGATGGCCAGGATCGCGGTCGGCGCCTTCGTCGGTGCCGACGTGGGCGCCGCTGCTGTCGTCACCTCGGTCACGGCCGGACCATCACCTTCAGTGCCTCCCGGGCATCCATGGCCGCATACGCTGAGGGTGTCTCATCGAGTGCGACGGTCCGGTCGAACACCCTGCCGGGCACCACGGTTCCGTCGAGCACGGCCGGGAGCAGTCGGTCGATGTAGGCGCGCACCGGAGCCGGGCCGCCCGTGAGAGTGACGTTGGGGCCGAACAGGCTGCCGAACCCGACCGGCGCCTCGTCGTACTGCGGCACCCCGACCCGGCTGATGACGCCACCGGGGCGCACCACGCCGACCGCCTGGTCGTAGGCGGGGCGATGCCCCACCGCCTCGAGCACGATCTCGCTGCCCAACCCGCCGGTCAGCTCCCGTACCTTGTCGATGCCGTCCTCGCCACGCTCGGCCACCACGTCGGTGGCGCCGAACTCTCGGCCCAGATCGGTGCGCACCTCGTGCCGCCCCATCAGCACGATCTGCTCCGCACCGAGTTGGCGGGCCGACAGCACGGCCAGCAGCCCGACCGCGCCGTCGCCGATCACGGTCACCGAGCTGCCCCGGGTGACGCCGCCGCGCACGGCTGCATGCCAGCCGGTGCCGTACACGTCGGACAGCGTGAGCAGCGACGCGAGCAGGTCGTCGGGCGCATTCTCGTCCACGGGAACCTTCACGAGAGTCCCGTCGGCGAGCGGCACCCGCACTGCTTGCGCTTGACCGCCGGCCGCACCGAGTTCAGCGTCGTTCCAGAATCCGCCCCGCAGGCAGGACGTCTGCAGGCCGGCGCGGCAGAAAACACATTCGCCGCAGGAGATGGCGAAGGGTGCGATCACGAAATCACCGACGGCCACCGACGTCACGTCGGCACCGACCTCCTCGACCACACCGATGAACTCGTGACCCATGGTCGAGCCGTCCGGGTTCGACGCCATCGAATGGTAGGGATGCAGATCGCTGCCGCACACGCACGAGCGGACGACGCGCACCAGCGCATCGCCGGGGAGTTCGAGCTTCGGGTCGGGGACATCGATGACGCGGACGTCGCCCGCGCCGTACATCAGGGTTGCTTTCATGGACTCAAGTACACCGCGGACCGAACATCTGCGGGAGTGCCGGATGTTCCGGGTACCGCCAGTACCTCCCTGGACGGCGCGTCGGTGCCTACCCTGAGGTCATGGGCACCACCGACCTCCGCACCCAGATCCGCGAGTTCCTCAGCTCGCGGCGTGCTCGCATCACGCCTGATCAGGCGGGCCTTCCCGCGTACGGGGGCAATCGTCGGGTCAAGGGTCTGCGACGCGAAGAGGTCGCGATGCTCGCCGGGGTGTCGGTCGACTATTACGTCCGGATGGAACGCGGGAATCTGTCCGGTGCATCCGACAGCGTTCTCGCGTCGCTGGCCGGAGCGCTGCATCTCGACGAGGCCGAACAGGACCACCTCTTTGCGCTGGCGCGCCAATCACAGGCGTCGAGCGCGACGCGACGCCGGCGCAGCGAACCGGCCACCGTGCGGCCGGTACTCCAGCAGATACTCGACGCGATCACCGACGCCCCTGCCTGGATTCGCAACGGCCGCCACGACGTCCTGGCAATGAATCAGCTTGCCCGAGCACTGTATTCACCCGTCCTCGCCGATGCCCGACGCCCCGCCAATACCACCCGCTTCGTGTATCTCAATCCCGTTGCCGCCCAAGAGCTCTTCGTCGACTACGACCAGATCGCTCGCGACGCGGCGGCGATGCTCCGGTTGGAAGCCGGACAGAATCCGCACGACAAGGCGCTCATCGAACTCGTCGGCGAACTGTGCACCCAGAGCGAATTGTTCCGGCAGCGGTGGGCATCACAAGATGTCCGATTCCATCGCAGCGGCCGAAAGCGGCTGCGGCACCCGGCCGTCGGCCAGCTCGACCTGGACTACGAGAGCCTCGAGCTGCCCTCGGAGCCCGGACTTCGGCTCAACATCTACACCGCCCAACCCGGTACCCCCGCCGCAGACGGGCTCAAACTGCTCGCATCCTGGGCGGCAAGTCAAGAAGACCTCGCAACCGAACTGCGCGTGCGGTGACCGGTCGCGTCACTCGTCCCGCCGCTCATCCACGACGAACAGCACGAGCGTGACGGCCAGGAATGCCGCGGGCACCCAGGCGGCGTGACCGCCCCACGCCTCCGTGGCGAACGCGCCGATGACCGCACCGCCGGCGAAGATGCCCACCACGCCCAGGTAGACCTGAAATGCGTGACGCGACTCCGATTTTCGTTCGACCAGCGTGCCGTAACCCGCCTCCACCAGACGCATCAGGTTGCCCGTCGTCGCCACCGACACATAGTTCAGATCACCTATGCTGCGGAACAATTCGATCTGCATCGCCGCCAGGAAACTGATCGGAATGGTCGCGATCCAGTGCGGAGCAGAGGTCGGGATGAAGCCGACGACGAGCAAGATAATCGCCAGCAAACCGATCGTCATGCGGATCGGATAGGCCAGCACACCGTCGAGCCGGCCCTGCTTCACATGCACCGCGAACGCGACACCGACCACGAACGCGAGGATCGGCCACAGGTGCCCGAGCGCCTGATGCCAATGTTGCTGCGCGAGATTCAGACCGAGAAAGATCACGTTGCCGGTCTGCGCGTTGGCGAACACACCACCGCGCGCAAGAAACGTATAGCTGTCCAAGAATCCACTGGCGCACGTGAGTAGCAGCGCGAAACGCAGCGACGTGGAGGTCGTCATGTTGCACATACTGCAGCATCGACACTGCTCGCATGCGCCACTGTGCGAGAGTGAGGAACGTGGCACCTCCAGAGGACATCTACACCCATGGGCACAGCGCCGTCGTCGTGAGCAGCCACGCGGCCCGCACCGCGGCCAACTCCGCCGCATACCTCTTGCCGTTCCTGCGCCCAGGACTCGACCTGCTCGACGTCGGCTGCGGGCCCGGCAGTATCACGATCGACCTGGCTGCCCTCGTCGCGCCCGGCCGGGTACGTGGTGTCGACGTCACCGACGACCCGCTGCCACAGGCCCGTGCGGCTGCCGCCGACCGCGGACTGGACATCGACTTCGGGGTCGACGACGCCTACGCGCTGTCCGACGCCGACGACAGCTACGACGTCACGCATGCACATCAGGTGCTGCAACACTTGTCCGATCCGGTTGGCGCACTACGGGAGATGCGGCGCGTGACCCGGCCGGGCGGCGTGGTCGCCGTCCGCGACGCCGACTACGACGCGTTCACGTGGTGGCCCGGCGATGAGCGGCTCGATCGTTGGCTCGAGATCTACCGCGCGGTGGCCAAGGGCAACGACGCCGAACCGGATGCAGGGCGACGCCTGCTCGGTTGGGCGCATGAGGCCGGCTTCACCGAGGTCACACCGTCGGCCTCGGTGTGGTGCTATGCGACCCCCGACGACCGCGCGTCGTGGGGTGGCATGTGGGCCAAGCGAATTCACTCCGCGATCGGACGAATGGCGATGGAGCGGGGCCTGGCAGATCAATCCGACCTGGCCGCCATCGCCCAGGGTTGGCTGGATTGGGCCGCCCACCCCGACGGCTGGATCGTCATCCCGCACGGCGAGATCGTCGCGCACGCGTGAATCACCCGTGTAGCGTCGCGAGCGTCGAATCATGTCGGGTGAAGTGGGGGCGAGAATGGCGAAGATCGTGTTGTTCGGGGCGACCGGATACACCGGGCGGCTCACCGCCGCCGCATTGAAGGCACGCGGTGCGCAAACCGTGCTCGCGGCGCGCAACAAGGCCACGCTCGCTGCGCTGGCCGATGAACTCGGGGGCGCCGAGACCGCCGTCGCAGATGTCTCCGACCCGGCATCGGTGCGTGCACTGCTGAGTCGCGGCGATGTCCTCATCAGCACCGTCGGACCGTTCCTGCGGTACGGACAACCGGCGCTCGACGCAGCACTCGACGCGGGCGCGCACTACCTCGACTCGACCGGTGAGGGGCCGTTCATCCGCGGGGTCTTCGATCGTGACGAGCAGGCCCGTGACGCCGGCGTCGGGCTGCTCAGCGCCTTCGGCTTCGACTTCGTGCCCGGCAACCTGGCGGCGGGCCTCGCGCTCGACAACGCACCCGACGCGGTCCGCGCGGAAGTCTGCTACGGCGTCGTCAACCCCGGGACCAGCGGCGGAACCCAGGCGTCGATTGCGGGCATGCTGTTCGAAGAAGGCTTCGCCCTGCGCGACGGGCACCTGCGCCCGGCCAACCTCGGGGCTCGTGTCCGCAACTTCGAGATCGACGGCAAGTCGCGCACCGCGGCATCGCTGCCGGGGTCGGAGCATCTGACGCTGGTGCGGTCGTACCCGCAGCTCCGTGACGTCGACGTCTACATGAGCGCCGCACCCAACGCCGCCCGAGGACTCCAGTTCGGCGCACGACTCACGGGGCTCGCCGGGAAGGTCGGCGTGCTGAAGAAGGCCGGCAACGCAGTGGTGTCGCGGGCGGTCCGCGGATCGACCGGCGGACCCAGCCCCGAACAACGAGCCCGGGCATCGAGCTGGGTGGTCGCCGAGGCCGTCGACGCCGGCGGGAATGTGGTCGCCACCAGCACACTCTCCGGCGTCGACCCCTACGACTTCACCGCCGCAATGCTCGCCTGGGGAGCCGACACCACACTGGCGGGCGGCCTGAGAACCACGGGTGCGCTGGGACCAGTTGAGGCGTTCGGTCTGCCGGAACTCACCGCCGGTGCGGCCGAGGCGGGTCTCAAGCAGGCCTGACCCACGTACTACCGTGTGTGGGTATCACTCGACTGGGAGGTTTCACTGTGCAGCAGATCGGCGTCGTCGGCGGAGGCACGATGGGTGCGGGCATCGCGGAGGTGTGCGCCAAAGCCGGCAGCGACGTCGTGATCCTCGAGGTCAAGCAGGAGTACGCCGACGCAGCGCGCCAGCGGGTGGAGAAGTCCCTGGCCAAGGCGGTCGCCAAGAACAAGCTCAGCCAGGACGACGCCGACGCCACGCTCGGCCGACTGCGGGTGACCACCGACTACGCCGACCTCGGCGACCGCGAACTGGTCATCGAGGCGGCGCCGGAGATCGAGTCGCTCAAGCAGGAGATCTTCACCCAGCTCGACGCCGTCGTCGGCGACGACACCATCCTGGCCACCAACACGTCGTCGATCCCGGTCATCAAGGTCGCCACCGCGACCAAGCGGCCCGAGCGCGTGGTCGGCGTCCACTTCTTCAACCCCGTCCCGGTGATGCCACTGGTCGAGATCATCTCCACGCTGGTCACCACCGACGAGACCGCCGACGCCGTCACCTCCTACGTTCGGGACACCCTCGGCAAGACCGCGGTGCGGGCGGGCGACCGGTCCGGCTTCATCGTCAACGCCCTGCTCATCCCCTACCTGTGTCAGGCCATCCGCATGCTCGATTCCGGCTACGCGTCGGCCGAGGACATCGACGCCGCGATGAAGGGCGGCTGCGGCTACCCGATGGGCCCGCTCACCCTGATCGACACGATCGGCCTCGATATCACCCTCGCCGCCGCCGAATCCCTGTACGCAGAGTTCGCCGAACCGCACCTCGCCCCGCCCGCCCTCTTGCGCCGCATGGTCGACGCCGGACAACTCGGCCGCAAGAGCGGGCGGGGTTTCTACAGCTACTGAGACCTGGCCACCTACTGGGCGGCGCGCACCGGCGCGTTCTTCAACTCACGCAACGCGGTTCGGAGCCCGCGCCGCTTGCCGGTCGCCGGGTCGACGCCGAAGTGGGTCTGCACACCCTCGCGCACCGCGAACCGCAACTCGGACGCGGTCTCGGGGGCGTCGTCGGAACTGGCCTTCAGCAATGCGTTGGGCAGAGCCAGCTTCAGGATCGTCCGGAACGACTGGAAGTACTGGTGCACAATCGAACCCGTGGTGTAGGGGAGGTCGTACTTGTCGCACAACTCGCGCACACGCACACCGATCTCCTCGTACCGGTTGCTCGGCAGGTCCGGGAACAGGTGGTGTTCGATCTGGTGACTGAGGTTGCCGCTCATGAATCGCATGAGCAGTCCGGCCCGAAAGTTGGCCGATCCCAACATCTGTCGTAGGTACCAGCGCGCCTGATCCTCGTGGTCGTACTCCTCGACGGTGAACTTCTCCGCGCCGTCGGGGAAATGCCCACAGAAGATCACCATGTACGCCCAGTAGTTACGCACGATGTTCGCGGTGAAGTTTGCCGCGATCGTGGTCTTCCAATTCGGGCCGGAGAGCGCCGGGAAGATGAGGTAGTCCTTGGCCGCCTGCTTGCCGACCTTCTGCCCGATGATCCGCAGATCCTTGGCGGCCTGCCGGTAGGTCTTCTCCTTGTTGCGCAGCTTCTCCGTCTCCAGATGGTGCAGTGCCACACCGTATTCGAAGAACGTACCCAGGGTCAGGTTGTAGATCGGATTCCCGATGTTCCACCACTCCCACGGCTGATCGCGGGTCACGCGCAGGATGCCGTAGCCCACGTCGTCGTCCATCCCCACGACATTGGTGTATTTGTGGTGCACGAAATTGTGGGAGTGCTTCCACTGCACGCTCGGGCACGTGGTGTCCCACTCCCAGGACGACGAGTGGATCTCGGGATCGTTCATCCAGTCCCACTGGCCATGCATCACATTGTGGCCAAGTTCCATGTTCTCGATGATCTTCGCGAGCGAGAGCATCGCGGTTCCCAAGAGCCATGCGGGTTTTCGGTTGCTGAACAGCAACGCCACCCGTCCGCCGGCCGCGAGGCCGCGCTGTATCGAAATGGCGCGCCGGATGTAACGCGCGTCGGCCTCGCCTCTGGATTCCTCGATGTCGCGTCGAATCGCATCGAGTTCGGCGCCCAGCGCCTCGACGTCGGCGTCGGTCAGATGGGCGTACTGGTCGATGTCGGTGATGGCCATCGAACCCCCTACAGATCGATCGTGCATTCTCCGGACACGGCGCTGATGCATGTCTGGATTCGGTCACCCTCGCGGTGCTCGTTACCGTTGCGCAGGTCGCGCACATAACCGGTGGCGAGCGGCACCACGCAGGTCTGGCATATCCCCATCCGGCATCCGAAGGGCATGGTGATGCCGAGCTCCTCGCCTGCTTCAAGGAGCGTTGTGGCGCCATCGATCTCGGCGCTCTTACCAGTCTTGGCGAACGTCACCGTCCCGCCCTCGCCACCGTGATCGGTGCGGGCGATGGCGAACCGTTCGATGTGGAGTGCCTCTCGGCGGTCGGCCTTCTCGAAATGGTCCTCGATCGCGTCGAGCATGGCAACCGGACCGCACGCCCAGCAGGCCCGCTCGCGCCAGTCCGGGACTTCCGCGTCGAGTGCGGCGACGTCGAACTTCCCTTCTTCGCGGGTCAACCGGAACTGCACACTGTACGTCGGCATCTCGTCGTGCAGCTTCTCGAGTTCGTCGCGAAAGATGACGTCGTCGCGGGTCGGTGCGGAGTGGATGTGCACGATGTCGGCGCGTTGGCCGTGCGTACGGATCGATCGAAGCATGGCCATCACCGGCGTGATACCACTGCCCGCGGTGAGGAACAGAATCGAGTCGGGCAGCGGCTCCGGCAGGTGGAAGTCACCCTTCGGCGCGGCCAGCCGGATGATCGTGCCCGGCGAGACACCCTCGACGAGGTGGCTCGACAGGAAACCGTCCGGGTTGGCCTTCACCGTGATGGTGATCATCTTGTCGACGTCGCTGCCGATCGACGTCAGCGAGTACGACCGCCAATGCCACCGACCCTCTACCTGCAGGCCGATGCCGACGTACTGCCCCGGCTTATACGAATCCGGGAATCCCCAGCCGGTGCGAATACTCACCGTCGCCGTGTCCTCGGTCTCCCGCACCACCTCGACGACCCTTCCGCGCAGCTCTCGCGCCGACCACAGTGGGTTGATCAGGTGCAGGTAGTCGTCGGGCAACAGCGGTGTTGTCGCCCGCGCGATCAACCCCCGCACAATATTCACTTCGGGGGACTTGGCCTCGACATCGGCTGCCGGGCGCTTACTCCATCTGAGTAGATCCATCAGGTCTCCTCCCGCCCTTCAGTGAACAACTGTACACACAGTATGTGGGCGCCGTCACATCGAGTCGATCTGCCTGTGTTATACCCCCGTGACCATCGGTCGCGATCCCGTTTCAACCGGATTCGCAGACTGCCGCCGTGCCCGGCCCCGCTCTTAGCGTCGAAGCATGCGAGTAATGGTCACCGGTGCCACCGGATATGTGGGCTCACGCCTGGTCTGCGAACTCATCGACGCGGGTCACGAGGTCGTCGCGGTCAGCCGCAGCCGACGATCCCTGCGTCGCTTCTGCTGGGCCGACGACGTCACTGGCGTGGAGATGGACGCCACCGATGCCGAGTCGGTACGCGATGCCTTCACCGACGCCGGATCGGTCGACGCCGTCTACTACCTCGTCCACGGTATCGGCGGACAGGGTTTCGACGACGTCGACGTACGGTCCGCCGGTCATGTCGCCGACGCCGCACGTGATCATGGGGTGCCGCGCATCGTGTATCTCGGCGGGTTCGTACCGCCGGGCGAACGGGACGCCCTGTCGTCGCACCTGCGCAGCCGAGCCGAAGTCGGTGAAACTCTAGATGTTCTGGGTGGACCGGAACTCGTCTGGCTGCGCGCGGCGGTGATCCTCGGCGCCGGTTCGACATCGTTCGAGATCATCCGGTACGTCGCCGACCGACTCGCGGTGATCCCGGAGCCGGAATGGGTCAACAACGCCATGGACCCGATCTCGGTGCGCGACGTGCTGCACTATCTCGTGGCATCGCTCGCACCCGACGTGCCACCCGGCATCTACGACATCAGCGGCCCCGACGTCGGTTTACGTTATCGTTCGGTCCTCAGCGCCTACCTCGCCGAGATCAAGCAACCACGCCTGCGAGTTCGCCTGCCACACATCAATACTCGACTCGCCGGCATGGTCACCGCGCGGATCGTGCCCGTTCCGACCGGCCTGACCGCCGACCTGGTCACCTCCCTGAGCCAACCCATGGCCGCCGGTGAACGGCACATCCGGGATCTGGTGCCCGATCCACCAAACGGCCTGACCTCCATGAAGGACGCGGTGGCCGCGTCGGTGCACACGCCCTATCCGCGGCCCATCTGCGATCTCACCGATCCGCACCACCTGGCCGACTCCGACCCCGATTGGGCCGGCGGAGATCTGATGCGAGCACGACGCCGCGTGGGCTCGATCGTCGACTCGGCGACACACCGAGTCCGAAACGTGGTATCCCTGCTGACAGGATGACTTCTTCGCGCACACTGCTCAACCGGCTCGGCTCCCCCGCACCGGGCACGGTCGTCGACGGCCCGGACGCTCTGCGGCGTCGACGACTCGTGGTCGCGGTGTTCCTGGTCGTCGGCGCCATTGTCTTGGGCTTCTCGCTGACGTCCGAGCCGGGGGATGCCTCTTTCTACCCGCTGACCGCCGTGCTCGCCGCCACCTGGATTGTCGGCGGATTCTCGTCTGGCCCGATTCGTCTGGGGCGCTTCGCTTTCAGTGACCCGCGATCCGTCGGCGCTGCCGCCGTCCTGGGCACAGCCGCCGGGTTGCTGGTGGGTTCGGCGTTTCTGGTGGGTGCCCTCATCACCCGCGAGATCCCCGCGCTGGCCGATCTGGTGTCACAGGTCCTCGCGTTGCGCGACGAGGGCAGCATCATCGTCATCACCGTCATCACACTTGGCAACGGACTGGCCGAGGAGATCTTCTTCCGTGGCGCCGTGTATTCGGCTGCAGAGCAGCATCATCCGGTGGTCGTGTCGACGGTCCTCTACGTCATCGCCACCCTTGCCAGCGGAAATCCGATGCTCGGCTTCGCCGCCATCATCCTCGGCGCCGTGTGCGCGGTCCTGCGCAGGTGCACCGACGGTGTCCTGGCGCCGATCTGCTGCCACGTGGTGTGGGGTGCGATCGTACTGTTCGGTCTCCCTCCCCTATTCTGAAAGCGCTCACGAACCGCGCAGTTCCCGCCGAAGCATCTTGCCGGTTGCCGTCTTCGGGATCTCCGCAAGCACCACCACCTCGCGTGGCGCCTTGTACGCCGCCAGCCGCTCGCGCGCGAACTCGATCAGTTCCGGTCCGGTGGCCGACGAACCCGGCCGCAACGACACGAACGCCTTCACCGTCTCGCCCCGATAGGCGTCGGGCACTCCGATGACGGCCGCCTCACGAACCGAAGGATGTTCGTAGAGCACATCTTCCACCTCGCGCGGCCACACCTTGAAGCCACTCGCGTTGATCTGGTCCTTCTTTCGGTCGACGATGTAGAACCAGCCGTCGCCATCCCGGTACCCGACGTCGCCGGTGTGCAGCGCGCCATTCGGGAGGGCCGACGCGGTGGCCTCCGGCTTGCGCCAATAGCCGGAAACCACCTGTGGTCCTTCGATCACCAGCTCGCCGACCTCACCGGTCGGCACCTCGGAACCGGCCTCGCTACATACCCGAACAACCGTGTCGTACACCGGAACACCCACCGACAGCGCCCCGGACTCGTGATCCACGGGGGCGCTCGCGCCGAACGGCACCGCAAGTGCAGGTGAGGTGGTCTCGGTCAGGCCGTAGATGTTGTGGATGACCGAGCCGAACCTGTCCAAGAACTCCTCGACGATACTCGGCGGGATCGGCGCCCCACCGGAGTAGATCTTGGTCAGCGAACCGAGAGCGTCCCTGGATGCGTTGGGTGCGTTCATGATCGCGATGAACACCGTGATCGACCCGACCGTGAACGTCGCCCGGTGACGCTCGATGGCCGCCACCGCACCCTCGGGATCGAACCGACACATCAGCACCAACGGGGCACCGGTCAGCAACGCGACACCCACGTGCCCGACGATGCCGGTGATGTGGAACAGGGGTGCGACACCCAGGATGACGTCGGCGCTGTCGAGTCCGACCCAGTCCCGGTAGGTCTGGGCGTTGAACACCAGGTTCCGGTGCGTGGTCATCGCACCCTTCGGCGGACCGGTGGTACCCGAGGTATAGGTGAGCAACGCGGCGTCCCCGGGGCGCGGACGATGGGCCGGAGGGCGTCGACCTCCGTTGTCTCGCAACAGGGCGGCCATACTCTTCGTCGGCGATTCGGCGCACACCGCTGTTGTTTCCGATGTCCGGAACTCGATGTCCGAAGTCGTGATCACCAGCATCACCGGCACGTTCTCGAGTACCCGCGCAGCAACGTCGTCATAGAGCGAGTCGAGCGCGATCAATACGCGCGCACCGGAATCGAGCAGGATCTCCTCGAGTTCGCGCGCCTTGTACATGGGATTGGCCGAGACCGCTATGCCGCCGGCCTTCCAGATGCCGAGTTGAGCGATGACGAACTGCGGAACGTTCTGCATGTACACGACGACCCGATCCCCGTGCTCGAAACCGGCGTCGAGCAGACCCACCGCGAACGCGTCGCTGAGTTCGTCGACCTCCCGGACGCTCAACGAGGCATCGAAGTACCGAATGAGGTCGTCCTCCGGACTCCTCGCGACGGTGGCCTCGAACATGTCAAGGGCACTGTCGAATTCGATCCGGCGACCCGGTATTGCCTTCACATTCTCAACTGTCACTATCAGTTACCTCCGCGAGACTAGACTTCATCGGGTGTTACCCACCCGGACCGACGACAACGGCATCAGCGTGCTCGACGGGCTGCCCGAACGTCACGTCCGCGCCATCCTGCACGTTCTTGAACGCTGTGCGGGCATCACCGAATCCGCGGCCTTCCGGACGGCGGTGGTCGAGTCGATCATGTCCTCGTTCGGGATCCGCGACGTGACCTTCTTCGCCGGGACCTCGTTCGACGCGGCGTTCGCCGACCCCGATCCACTGCTCACCGGCGCCACCGCAGGCCTGCTGGACGAGTACCAGGCGCGGTGGCACGACAAGGACATCTTCGCCACGGCCGACGCGCGACGCGCGCTGACCCGCGACGGCTTCGTCCAACTCGACGACTTCGCGACACTGCCTGCGCCACAACACTCCTACGTCGTCGACTACCTTCTGCCCCACGGGATGACGGTCGCGTCGGCGATGCACCTCAAGACGCGCAGCGGCGACGCGCTGGTCGGGATGTTCGACTCCGAACGCATCCTCGACGCCGACGACGTGGTTGCCGTCCGATTCCTCGGCCGGCAATTGCAGGCGCACGCCTCCGGTATCGATTTCACTGCGACCGGCGGCACCGTCGCAGATCTGCTCTCGCCGCGCCAGTTCGAAGCCGCTCTGCTCATCGCCGAGGGCCTGAGCAACGCCGAGATCGCACAGGTCATGTCGGTGACCGAACAGTCCGTCAAGAAGTACACCAGCCGGATATTCGCCGCGACCGGCTGCACCAATCGCGCCGGCCTCACCGCACGGCTCCTGCGCGAGATGCGCGCCTGACGCCGCTATCGCCCCGATCACGACTGCAGCGAGTGAAACCCGGAGCGGTAGAACACCAGTGGTGATCGCTCGTCACCCACCGACAGCCCCACCACCTGGCCCACCACCAGGTCGTGGTCGCCGAGACGCTGCACCGAATGGATCTCGCAGTCGATGAGGGCCGCAGCGTCTTTGACCCAGGGCGTCCCGAATTCGCTGACCGTCCAGTCGATGTCGCCGAACTTGTCGCCACCCGACCGCGCGAAGGCGCGGCAGGCGTCGACCTGGTGATGGCCGAGGACGTTCGCGCAGAACCTGCCGGTGGCGGCGATCTGCGGGAAGGTCGACGAGGTGTGCGCCACGAATGCCGCCACCAGCGGCGGGTTGAGCGACACCGAGGTGAAGGATCCGACGGCGAGTCCGAGCGGTGCGTCGTCGTCGGACATCGAGGTGAGAACTGCGACGCCGGTGCAGAAGCGGCTCAACACCTCTCGGTACTGACGGCCGTCGATCATCGCGGTGTCCTCCGGTGTGGTTGTAATCATGAGGCACCCTTTCCGGCGAGTTCCGCCTGGTACTTGTTGGTCATGTGCTCGACGGCTTTGCGATGCTCGGCGGCCTGCCCTTCCCGCACCGCTTCGGCCCGCTCGGCTGCGTCGATCATCGGCTGCGCCTGGCCCTGGAAGAACGGCATCACGTCGAGGGCGAACAGCTCGTAGGACCGCAGTGTCGCAGCGGGATTCGCCCAGTCGTGTCCCTGGATCAGCAACGTGCCGAAGCCGCCGGACTGATCGACGAGTCGCTGCACCTGCTCACGCGCTTGCTCGGCCGTGCCGATGACACCGATCCCGGACGTGTTGATGAAGTCGATCATCTCGGTCTTGTCGGTGCCGCGCACATCCATCTGCGGGAAGGCTGCGACGTGCTGCAAGTAGTTGAACCAGTGCTCGATACCGTGCTCCACGTCGCGATAGGCCTGCTCCACCGTCTCGGCGATGTGGAACGGCCCCACGAGACGCCACTGCGAACGGTCGACCTCGTCGCTGCGGCCGGCCTGCGCGGCGAACTCCTCGAGCATGCCCCAATGATGTTGCAGTGCACTGAATCCGTCGGCCGTCAAGGTCGCCGCGATCGACAGTAGACCGACGCCGTTGCGGCCGGCGAGCCGGGCACCGGTCGGCGACGCGATCGCCGCGACGGCAACGTCGAACAACGGGTCCGAGTACGGCGCCATCTGGATGCGTGCGTCGTAGAGCTCGTGCGTGCGCGTCTTGGCGCTGACGGTCTCACCACGCAGCAATCTCATGATGATGTCGGTGTTCTCCGCCAGCAGTTCACGCGTGTCGATCTGCGAGAGCCCCAACATCGCTGCGTCGGTCGGCAACGATCCCGGGCCGAGCCCGAACATGACTCGGCCGCGAGTCAGGTGATCCAGCATCACCATCCGCTCCGCCGCCCACAGCGGGTTGTGGTACGACACCGAGGTCACGCCCGTCCCCAACTTGATGCGTGAGGTCCGCTCGCCGGCCGCAGCGATCATGATCTCCGGCGAGGCATAGATCTCCGAGCCCGCCGAATGGTGCTCACCGAACCACGCCTCGTCGTACCCGAGTTCCTCGAGGCGGGTCACCATCTCGAGGTCACGCTGCAGAAGCAGGGTCGGATTCTGTCCGGGCTTGTGGATCGGCGCCAGGAACGTACCGAACTTCAGCCTGCCGGTCCCCGATGCCCTTGTTGTCGATGCCACCATGTCGTTCTCCTTCTCGAGTGGCGCGAGTGGTCTCCGCGCCTGTCGAGCCCCACGCTATGGCGCAGGTCACATCGGCAATAGTCCTCGAAAGTGGTCAGTTTGTCGCCGGCCAACGGCACCCGTTCTCGCGGATCACGTAGTGGACCACGTAGCCCTCCCGCTGTGTGCGCTGCGACAACGGCGCAGTGTGACTCACGTCATATCGGATGCCGACCCCGTGGACGGGCGGCCGAGAAGAGACGAGCAGGCATGACCATCACGACCGCCGACAACCCCGTCGACACCCTCCGCGGTGTCGACTACCTCGAACGGGCACGGACCGTCGCCGCGCTCATCGAGGAGCAGGCCGACGAGATCGAGCGCACCACCACCATCACCCGACCGGTGGTGGATGCGCTCGCCGACGCCGGCCTGTTCTGGATTCTGGTACCGCAGGAGTACGGCGGTGCGGGACTCGACATCGTCAGTGCTTTCAAGGTGATTCAGGAGATCTCCCGCGCAGACGGTTCCACCGGATGGGCGTTCATGGCCAACTCGTGCAGCACCGGGGTGGCCGTCGGATTCATGAATCCCGTTGGTGCACAGCGAATCTTCGGCGGACCCGACAAGGGCATCACCGCCGGGATGATCGTGCCGGCGGCTACCGGTGTGCGGGTCGACGGCGGGTTCCGGGTGAGCGGCCGATTCCAGTTCGCCAGCGGGTCCGCCCACGCATCGTGGGTGGGTGCGGGTTTCGTCGTCCACGACGACGCGGGCAACCCGATCATCGGAGCCGACGGACAACCCGACTGCCGGATCACCTGGCTGCCTCGTGACGAGGTCGAGTTCCTCGGCAACTGGGACGTGATGGGCATGGTCGGCACCGGCTCCTACGACTACCGGGTCGACGATCGCTTTGTGCCCGACGACGTCACCTTCGAGACGTTCTCGACAACACCGGTCCGCGATGAGCCGGTGTACGAGCTGGGCCTGCTCGGCATCGGGGTCGGCGGACATGCTCCGGTCGCATTGGGTCTCGCGCAACGAGCCCTCGAGGAGATCGCCGGGATCGTAGCCACCAAGATGCGGCCGGGTTATGACGGTGCCGTTGGCGATTCGGATCTGTTCCGACACGACTTCGCCCGCCACGACGCCCTCTTCCGCGCCGCGCAGGCCTACGTCTACGAGGTGTACGGCGACGCGGAGGCCACCGCGGCCGCCGGATTGACCATCAGCGACGAGCAGCGCGCCCGCATGCGCCAAGCGGCCACCTGGGCACAGGAGGTGGCCGGCGACGTGGTGATGTTCGCGCACCGCTGGGCCGGCAGCGCCACCGTTCGCAACCCCAGCGCACTCGGCCGCTGCGTCCGCGACGCCGCCGTCGCCACCCAGCACGCACTCGTCGACCGGATGACGCTCGTCGAGGCCGCCGCCGCCATCCTGCCCGCCTACCAGCAATCCTGAACCGACAGAAGGGAACATCACCATGGGACAACTCGACGGCAAGGTGGCACTGGTCACCGGCGCAGCCCGCGGACAGGGCCGGTCGCACGCGATCCGGCTCGCCGAGGAGGGCGCCGACATCATCGCCATCGACATCTGCGACACGCTCGACACCACCGACTACCGCGGTGCCACACCACAGGACCTCGACGAGACAGCGCGCCACGTCGAGAAGTTCGACCGGCGCGTGTTCACCGCAATCGCCGACGTACGCGACCTGCCGGCGCTGCATGCAGCGGTATCCGAGGGAATCGCCACGCTGGGCCGCCTCGACACCGTCGTCGCCAATGCGGGCATCTTCTCGTCGGCGCCGCTGCACGAACTCACCGAGCAGCAGTGGGACGAGATGATCGGCGTCAACCTCAGCGGTGTGTGGAAGACGTTGCGTGCCACCGTGCCCTACCTGATCGACCAGGGTGACGGCGGTTCGATCATCCTCATCTCCTCGACGGGCGGCCTGCAGGGGTTCCCGAACTTCGCGCACTACGTCGCCGCGAAGCACGGTGTCACCGGACTGGCGCGGACCGCGTCGAATGAGTTGGGCGCACACAATATTCGCTGCAACTCGATCCACCCGACATCGGTTCTCACCGACATGATCGACCACGAGGCCATGTACAAACTGTTCCGGCCCGACCTCGAACATCCCACGCACGAGGACTTCCGGGAGGCGTGCCAGAGCGGCATGAACGTGCTGCCCACCCCGTGGCTGGAGCCGGTGGACATCTCCAACGCGGTCGTGTGGCTGGCCTCCGACGCGGCCCGATACGTGACCGGGATCGCGCTGCCGATCGACGCCGGAGCCCTGTCCAAGGTGTGAGCGGGCGTGCTGTTCACCCGGCCGCGTGGTCGACCAGGGCTTCGGCAACCTCGGCACGACGACGCAGGCACAGCTTGTGTAGGACGTGCTCGACATGCCCTTCCACGGTCCGGGTGGACAGCACCAGTTTCTCCGCGATCTCCCGATTGCTCAGCCCGGACGCGACGAGATCGGCGACCTCACGCTCGCGTGGTGACAACGACGCGCTCGGGTCGTCGGCGGCCTCGTGCGCGTCGTGGGCGGCGGGGGTGCCGAACACGTAGTCGTAGAGTTCTGCGGTCGACATCGCTGCGCCACGCGCCCAGGCGTTGTCGAACTCGGCGTCGGGAACCTGCGCGTGCAGAGTGTCGACTGCTTTACTGCGCAACGAGTTCCAGTGCTCCGAACCGTACAGTTGCTGTCCGAACGACCCCCACATCGACGACGCCGCACCCAACACCACCACGGCGCGCAGACCGCCGCGCTGTTCGGCGAGCGCCCAGCCGAGCAGGTCGCACATGAGGGTGGTGCCGACCGGATCGGCGAAGGCCCGGTGCGCACGCAGCGCGTCGTCGGCCAGATCCACCGCCCTGTCGACGTCGCCGGTCAGCAACGCGACCAGACCCAGCCCGTAGGTGGCATAGGAGTGGAACCACCATTCGTCGACCGTCTCGGTCTGGGCGAACACCGCGCCGAATACCTCGGCGGCAGCGTCGGTGTCGGGCAGCGACGACAGCAGCATCCCGCGGTGAATGGCGAGGGTGGCGAGCAGCTCGGACGGGCCCGAGTTGTCGGTGTAGCCCCGCGCGGCGGCGTCCAGATTGACTCTCGCGGAATCGAAGTCGCCGGCGAAGTAGTCACGCAGTCCGCTGGTGTGGGTGACAAAGGCCCGATTCATCACGTCGTGCTCACGCTCGGCGATGACGCCCGCCCGGTGCAGGGTGAATCCGGCGGCGTCGCGGTCGCCCTGGAGGGTCTGTACCAACCCGAGGACACCGAGGATGCGTCCCTTGATGATCGACGGTACGTCGGGCAGTTCGAGTGCTTGAGTGAGCCACAACCGGTGTTCGCGCACCGAGATTCCGCACGCCCAGAGGAAGCGCCCGGCGCCGAGCGCCTCCGCCGCTGCACGTCCCCGCCCGTCGTCGGGGTCGTCGAGCGCCGAATGCAGTGCAGCCCTGATATTCCCGCGGTTCTCCTGGACCCGGGCGGCCTTGGCGAGCTGGTCGGGCCCATACCAGTGTTCGGCGCAGTCGATGATGAGTCGCGCACACCAGTCCAGCAGACGCGTGCTCATCGCCAGGCGCTCGGCGGCAGTGAGTTTGCCCCAACCGAACTCGCGGATCGACTCCAGCATGCGAAAGCGCACGTGCCGACCGTCGCCGTCGCGCAGCAGGACGGACTTCGCCACCAGGGCAGCAAGGGAATCGAGAACGACCGACGCGGGCAGCGCGTCGTCCGAGCAGACGTCGACCACCATGTCGAGGTCGAAGCCGTCGGCAAAAGAGGCCACGCGGTTCCACAGCAGTTTCTCTGTGCTGCTACAGAGTTCGTAGCTCCACTCGATGGTGGCCTGCAGGCTCCGATGCCGGGGCGTGCGGTCTCGAGAGCCCACCGACAGCACCGACAGCCGGCGGTCGAGAAGATCACCCAGATCGTCGACGGACAGCACCGTCAGTCGTGTGCACGCCAGTTCGATCGCAAGGGGCAGACCGTCGAGCCGTTCGCAGATGCGGCGTACCGCGTCGACGTTGCCGTCATCGAGCACAAAGCCCGACAGGACGGCCTCCGCTCGCCGCGAAAACAGTTCCATCGCATCCGATCCCACGCCGTCGTCGGTCTTCAGCGGCGCGAGATGAAAGACATACTCGCCAGGTATCGCCAGATTCTCCCGCGACGTGACCAGGACCCGCACACCCGCGGCCTCCTCCATCAGTCGGGAGACGAGATCGGCCGCCCCGTCGATGACGTGTTCACAATTGTCGAAGACCAGCAGCATGCGGCGGTTCCGGAGATGCGCGAGGGCGGCATCTTCGGCGGACCTGTCGTGCGTGTCTCGATTCTCGAGTGCCAGACAGTCACACAGTGCCTGTGCGAGCAGCCCTTCATTGCGGACCGCGGCGAACTCGACGAACCGCACACCGTCCGGAAATGCACGTCGAAACTCCGTGGCGGCCTGCACCGACAACCGCGTCTTGCCGATCCCGCCAGGCCCCACCACCGAGACCAGCCGGTGGTCACCGAACAGTCGTCGGAGCTCCCGCAGTTCGTTACGGCGTCCGACAAAGCTTGTCGTCGGTTGGGGCAGGCCGGTGGGTACCGTGTCGCTGCGCGCGCTGGGCGACGGGAGTTCTGCTCGGACCGCGTTCACCTTGCGGGACAGCAACGTGCGCGACCGTTCCCACTGCAGCGCCCGGGAGATCTCGGCGATGGAGATGCCCGGGTTCTCGAACAGGATCTCGCGGATACGACGATCGGCGTCGTCGGACACCGAACCCTTGCAGCGGCGGTGATCGTCGGGCGCAGCAGCCAGCGACAACGCCCTCCGGACGGTGTTGCGCGACATCCCCAGGCGCGCGGCAATGCCCTTGATCGACTCCCCGTCGTCGTGACAGCGGTGGATCTGGGCCCATTCGTCGGCGTTCATCACCCTCCTGCTCCGCGATGAGACGCAGATCACTCTGCTTGGTTGCGATCCGGACCGCAACCAGGGGGGTCAACTTGTGTCACACCGATCCGTCACCCCACGCCAGCTGCCCGCCCCTTCGCACCGAAGATCGACTCTGAACTGGGAAAATAGGAGCACAGCACGGCAAGCGGCGAGTCCGTACGGGATCACGTAATCGGACGGTTATCCTCTGCCGCCGAGCACGACAAAGTGAGGTGGACCACATCGAAAGACACCCCACCGAGAGGACCGCTCATGTCCCAGAAGAACGCCGACGCACTCAAGAATGCCTTCGCCGCCGCCGACCAGGGTGACCCGGTGCCGCTCGTCGAGCTCTACGACGACGCCATGACGTGGGCCGGATTCACCCTCGACGGCAGCCAGCGGATCTACACCAAAGCCGAGTTTCTCGAAGCCTTCGGTGTGCTCGCCAAACTCGACGAGTCCCGCAACGAGGTGATCAGCTGCGACGTCATCGGCGACGAACTCGTGACCGCGAACGTGCGCGCCTACCGCCGGCTCGGCGACCAGGAACTCGACATCACGATGGTCATGACCCACCGCTTCGTCGATGGCAAGGTGACCCGCGGAACCGACATCGTGCCGTCGTCCTTCGAGCGCTTCTGGTCCGACACCGCGATCACGGTCTGAGGCCCTCCGATGAGCACCGCCTTCGCCCCAGCCCCATC
Source organism: Gordonia sp. NPDC003422 (assembly GCF_053588675.1). NCBI lineage: Bacteria > Bacillati > Actinomycetota > Actinomycetes > Mycobacteriales > Gordoniaceae > Gordonia > Gordonia sp. NPDC003422. Next base: position 31,923 of record NZ_JBSFQL010000017.1, on the reverse strand, counting down.
CGCGACCGAGAACGCACTCCTGGCGATGCAGGCACTCGACCGGGGCGAGCCCGTGATCACAGTCGACGACCTCGGCGGTGGCGGATGCGAGATGATCGTTCTCGCATCCGCGGCCCGAGTGGCAGTGGTGGCCGCCATGATCTCTGAGGGTTCCGGATTCGTTTGCGTCACAGTCGATCACGTCCGAGCGGTCCGCCTGGGACTACCACCGATGACGTGGGAGAGCCCGACGCCGACCTACGGCGGACGCATGTGTGTGTCCATCGACGCGGCTGCGGGCACCACCACCGGCATCTCCGCCCGCGACCGCACCACCACACTGCGGACCCTGGCCGACGCCGATTCCGGACCCGACGCATTCACTCGCCCCGGACACGTCATCCCCGTCCTCGCCGACGTGGCCGCCACCGACCGCGCTGGTCTCATCGCCCGCACCGGACACCGCGCCGGACACGACACCCCGGTGGCCTACGTGTCACTGGTGTCGCGACGCGACCCGCGTCGGATCGCCGACGCGGACGAGGCCGCTGACTGGGGACTGCCGATGCTGCGCTATTCGGAGCTGGGTTACTCGGATCTCACGCACGCGCTGTGACGTAAATGTCCGATTCATCGATGATCACGATCAATCGTGGCCCGGGACAGGACTAGGCGTTTGCCCGGTGTGATCGCACCCACATTCGCGGACTGTTGATAGGCACCCCACAGCCGTCAACAAGGAGCGCACCCCCATGAGCCCGACTTCCGTGACCTCGCCGCCCGACGCCAGATACTCCAGGACGGTGACCTGGACGATCGCCATCGCGACGCTGGCCATCCTCTTCGACGGATACGACCTGGTGGTCTACGGAACCATCCTCCCGATCCTGATGGACGACTCGTCTCAACTCGGCAGCATCTCCGCCGGTCAAGCGGGCATGCTCGGCTCCTACGCGTTGATCGGGGTCATGGTCGGCGCGCTCGTCAACGGCGCCGTCGGCGACTACCTGGGCCGACGCAGGCTGATGCTGGTCAACATCGTCTGGTTCTCCGCCGGGATGGGACTCGCCGCCATGTCGACGTCGGTCGAGATGTTCGCGGCGATGCGGTTCTTCACCGGTATCGGCATCGGCGGCCTGCTCGCCACCACCGCGGCGCTCGTCGCCGAGTGTGTCCCGGCAGCGAAAAAGAACCTGTACAACGCCATCGTCTACAGCGGCGTCCCGGCCGGCGGCATCCTGGCGTCGGTCCTCGCCATCGCGTTCCGCGACGCGATCGGTTGGCGTGGGCTGTTCTGGATCGGCGCACTGCCGGTCGTCATCCTCCTGCCGCTGGCGCTCGTCAAACTGCCGGAATCGCCACGATGGCTGGTGTCGCGCGGACGCCTCGGCGACGCCGCACGCGTCCACGCCACAACGGGTATTCCCATGCCGACCGAGGCCGACCTGGCCCACGAACGCCAGATCGAGAAGGTCGGCTTTGCGGCGCTGGCCACCCGTCGGTACGCACCGGGCACTGCCCTGCTCGGCATCATGAGCTTCGTCGGGCTGATGCTCACCTACGGACTCACCACCTGGCTGCCGAAGATCATGCAGGACGCCGGCTACAACGCGAAGGGTTCCCTGCTGTTCCTCGTCGTCCTGAACGGTGGCGCGGTGCTGGGCACACTCATCGCCTCCCGATTCGCCGATCGCCGTGGACCGCAGCGCGTCGTCGCCACCACCTTCGGCCTGGCAGCCATCGCGTTGATCCTGTTCACCATGGGATTCCCCATCGCCGTGCTGCTCGCGCTGGTCGCGGTTGCCGGAACCGGCACGATAGGAACCCAGGTGCTGATCTACGGTTTCGTCTCGAACTACTACGCGACCAGCGCGCGGGCCACCGGAGTTGCCTGGTGTGCCGGATTCGGCCGGCTCGGCGGCATCTTCGGGCCGATCATCGGCGGTGCGATCGTATCGGCTGGACTCAGCAATTCGATCACCTTCTACATCTTCGCGGGAGTCGCCGTCCTCGGGGCGGCAGTCACTCTGTTTGTGCCGCAAGCGCGTAGCCGCGATCGAGGTGCGACCACCGCTGGAGCCCCGATGATGGGAGTGCCGGCAACTGCCTGATCTCGTTGACAGTCAGCCAAGTGCGTCACGCAAAATGCGTGGCGCACTTCGCTATCGTCGGGATATGACGTCCGAAAGCGTGGCCGACGCACCGTCGTTCCCGGCACGGGAACGGGCGTCCATCGTGGTGTCGGACGTGTCGGTCATCTTCGGCGCGACCGAGGTCCTCCACGGCGTCGACATGACCGTCAGTCCTGGCTCTCGGGTCGCGATCGTCGGCGAGAACGGACGGGGCAAATCGACGCTCCTGCATGTGCTCGCGGGCACCTTGACGCCGAATTCGGGTTCGGTGACCAGAATCGGCACCATCGGTCTGGCCGAACAGGAGATGACCACCGAGTACAACCGCACCGTCGGCGACGCCGTTGCCGAGGCCATCGCTGATTCGCTCAGAACCCTGCACGACCTCGACGACGCGTCTGTCGCCCTCGCCGGTGACCTCGACGGTGCAGCGGACGACTACGCGGATGCCTTGCACCGCGCGGAGATTCTCGACGCGTGGGATGCGGAACGGCGCGTCTCGATCGCGCTGGCCGCCCTCGACGCCGAACACGACTGGGATCTTCCATTGGCCGGACTGTCGGTCGGGCAACGCTATCGCGTCCGATTGGCATGTCTGCTCGGCGGTGACGCCGACTTCCTCCTGCTCGACGAGCCGACCAATCATCTCGACCGCAGCGGTCTCGAGTTCCTCACCGAACGCATCGGCGCTTGGGCGGGCGGTGTCGTGATCGTCAGCCACGACCGCGCATTGCTGTCCGACGTGGCGGAGACGATCATCGACCTCGATCCGTCCTATGACGGGCGGCCCCGCGTCTACGGCGGCGGCTATGCGGGCTTCGTCGGCGGCCACCATGCCGAACGCGCCCGGTGGACACAACGATTCGCACACGAGGAGGCCGAGCGGGCAAGGCTCGAAGACGACCTCACCGCAGCGCAGGACCGGCTGGAAACCGGGTGGCGTCCCGACAAGGGCACGGGCAAGCACCAACGGGCCACCCGCGGACCCGCGTTGGTGCGCAACATCCACCGTCGTCAGGAAGCTCTCGACGAACACGCCGTCCTGACACCGGAACCACCACTGGCCCTGACTTTTCCGGAACTGGCAGTACCCGAGGACGAACTACTGCTCAGCGCCGACGAGATCACCGTGTACCAACGACTCACCACGCCCGTCACTGTGCGACTGTCCGGCGGAACACGACTGGTGGTCGTCGGCCCCAATGGCGTCGGCAAGTCGACACTGTTCTCCGTACTTGCCGGCGAAATACCCAACTGCACCGGCCTTCTCGATGTGAGCGACCTGGCTCGCGTCGGGTATCTACATCAAGAATCGACACTGCCGCAACATCTTCGAGCAGCAGACGCCTATCGCGAGCACGTCGACCGGTTGGGGTTGTACGGAGTGATCCGCAACGACGACGCCATCGACCTGTCCTCACTGGGACTGCTGCGCACCGACGAGGAAGAACAGTTGGTCGGAGACCTCTCGATGGGGCAGCAGCGTCGACTCGAACTCGCCATGACACTCGCCGCGCGCCCCAACATCCTGCTGCTCGACGAACCCACCAACCACCTGTCGATCCCGCTCGTCGACGAACTCACCGAGGCGTTGCAAGCGACTCCCGCGGCCGTCGTCGTGTCGACGCACGACCGCCAGTTGCTCCGGGACGTCGCCGAGTGGCCGCACCTCGCGTTGTCGTCAACTGAGGGTTGAGGTGCTCGAGCCGAACAACTCGCACCGCCTCACCTCCGATGCGGCCCGGAGCCTCCGCGCGGGCCCAACAACGCACACCGCCTCACCTCCGCTCCCTGAGGCGTCGCCCTGAGGAGCGAGCTTGCGAGCGTCTCGAAGGGTGCTCGAGGCGCTAGCCGAGAGCCTCGAAGGGCTGGTGAGACAGAGCAATTCGTCGACCAAGTAGCGACGGTCACCAGGCCTTCGAGGCTCCTCGCTAGCGCTCGTCGCACCTCAGGCAGCGGATGGGACTCTTCGAATGAGGCTGCGCTCGACAGATGTCGGCAGCGATTTCACCCGTTCGGACCAGCGCGCCCGCCCTCCTGTACCGACTCGACCCCCAAACGCTCCCCGAGCAACCGGCCGAAGGTCAGTGCAGGAGTGACGAGCATGCCGGAGCAGAAACTGTTGCCGCACGTCGCGCCGGCGCCGATCACCTCGCCGACGGCGAACAGACCGGGAATCGCCGCGCCCGCCTCGTCGCGGACGGCGACATGACCTGCGACGTCAGCGGCGGACGCAATCGGCCCGTAGATCTGGAACACCGTTCCATTCTGGTCCAGCGTCGTGTTTACCGCTCGTCGACGCCGACGATCATCGTCGACATCACAGCAGAAGCGTCAGTCGAAGTATCGATACACCGCTTCGACGACGGCCGCGGGACGCTCGTTCCCCTCCAACTCGATCACGCCATCGACCACCACTTGGACGCCACCCTTGGGTAGCTTCTCGAGCGACTTCAGGGTCGCCACCAGCCGAATCTTGCCGCCGGCCGGCACCGGGTTGGTGAAACGCACCTTGTTGAGCCCGTAGTTGACGCCCATCTTCAGGTTCTCGACGGTGAGCACCTCGCCGAACATCGGCACGATCAACGACAGCGTCAGGTACCCGTGCGCGATCGGACCGCCGAAGGGGCTTTCCTTGGCGGCGCGCTCGGGATCGATGTGAATCCACTGGTGGTCACCGGTGGCGTCGGCGAAGGTGTTGATCCGCTCCTGACTCACCGTCAGCCACGAGCTGATCCCGAGCTGGGTTCCGAGCAGCGGTTCCAGATCGGCCGTGCCCGCCACCTGAGTCGAACTCGCCTCGGTGCTCGTCATGTTTACCTCCGTCATTTCGTGATTCCCAGGACTCGCAACGCATTCTCGCGGAAGATCAGCGGCGCCACTTCCGGTTTGATGTCGAGGGCGGCGAAGTCCTTGCGCCAGCGGTCGACCTGGATGACCGGGAAGTCGGAGCCGAACAGCACTTTCTCACGCAGCATCGTGTTGGCGGCCTTGACCAGCTGGGGCGGGAAGTACTTGGGCGACCACCCGGAGAGATCGAGATAGGCGTTGGCCTTGTGGGTCGCGATCGAGATCTGCGCGTCCACCCACGGCACCGCGGGATGCGCCATCACGATCGTCAGGAACGGAAAGTCCGCGGCGACGTCGTCGAGCAGCATCGGATCGGAGTACCGCAGCTTGATGCCGTGCCCGCCCGGTAGCCCCGCGCCGATGCCGGTCTGACCGGTGTGGAACAACGCGGGCACGCCGGCCTCTTCGATCGCCGCGTAGATCGGATAGAAACGACGATCGTTCGGCTCGAAGCCCTGCATGCTGGGATGGAACTTGAAGCCCTTCACCCCGAACTCCTCGACGAGGCGATGCACTCGGCGGACCGCCGCCTTGCCCTGCCACGGCTCCACCGACCCGAACGGGATCAGCACATCGTTGAATTCGGCTGCGCGCTCGGCGATCTCCTCGACGTTGTTGGGCGTGTGCCCCGAGGCCGACGCGGCGTCGACGGTGAAAACGACTGCGGCCATGTTGCGTTCGCGGTAGTGGTCGGCGATGGACTCGATTGTCGGGGTGCGCTCCTCACCCGAGCGAAAGTACTTCTCCGACGCGGCCATCAGTTCGTCGTCCATCGACCGGTGCCCACATCCGTCGATCTCGACGTGAGTGTGGAAGTCGATCGCCTCGATCGCGTCGAAGTCGATGCCGAATTCGTATCGCGCACTCATCACTTGGCTCCCGTCAGCTGGGCTGGGAATTCCTCGCCCACGGATTCGAGCTCGCCGGCGAAGGTCAGCGGCCACTGGGCCGCCACCGCGTCGGCGTCGAACCCGCCGTCGCGGTACGCCGTGGCTGTCAGTTGCGGATGCGACCACAGCGCGAGCCGGTCACCGCCGACGGAGATGGCCTGCCCGGTCACGTCGGCGGACGCGTCGGAGGCGAGGAAGGCGATGACTCCGGCGACATCGTCGGGCGTACCCATCCCGACATCACGACGGATGATCTCGGGCAGTGGCTCGCCCTTGCGCATGCCCTCGATGTAGGGCGCGAGAAACGGGATGGTCTCGGTCATCGCGGTCGCTGCGACGGGGCAGACCGCATTGGCGGTGATCCCTGCCTTGCGCAACTCCATCGCCCAGGTCCGGACCATCCCCACGATCGCCGCCTTGGCGCCCGAGTAGTTGGTCTGGCCGAAATTGCCGCGCTGACCCGCAGGCGACCCGATACAGATGATCCGACCGCCTTCGCCCTGCTCACGGAACTGAAGAACGGCCTCGCGAACACAAGTGAAGGTGCCGCGGACGTGTACGTTGTGGACCGCGTCGAAGTCGTCGTCGGCCATCTTCCACAGCACCTTGTCGCGCAGGATGCCGGCGTTGGTGACGATGACGTCGAGGCGCCCGAATGCATCAACGGCCTTGGCCACCAGGGCCTGAGCGGTCTCGGTGCTGCCGACCGGTGCAACCACGGCCACCGCCCGGCCACCGGCCGCCTCGATCTGGGCAACCGCATTCGCCGCCGTTTCGTCGTGGACGTCGTTGACGACGACCGCGGCCCCGCGTGCGGCCAGCTCGGTGGCGTACGCGAGGCCGAGACCCTGTCCGCTTCCGGTGACGATGGCGACTTTGCCGTTGAGATCCATGGCTTCACTTCCTTTGTGATCGAACCTGGCATCAGTTGTACATCTCAATCATTGTTATTGTCAATGATTAACGATCTGCTATTCTTCGGCCGGAAGGAGGGCCGATGGCCAAGCGACGCATCCTCGAGGAGGACATCGGGTTCCTCATCTCGCGCGCGGGAGCCCAACTGGTCAAGGCAACCAATCGGGAACTCGCCCCCCTCGGGCTCAAGGTTCGCGCCTACAGTGCACTCGCCGCGGTCTGCGACGAACCGGACGGCATCACCCAGCGACGCCTCGCCTCCGACGTCGGTCTCGATCCCAGCCAGATCGTCGCGCTCGTGGACGAACTCGAGAACCGTGAACTGGTGGTTCGCAAAGCCGACCCCGACGACCGCCGCAACAGACTCATCACCGCAACCCCAGCGGGACGTGAGCTATGCACTCGCGCAAGGAAGTCCAGCGCCAAGGTGGCCGCCGACGAACTCTCACACATCGACCCCGCGGTGCGCGAGGCGTTGCGGGCGGCACTCTATCGGTTCACCTTCCCCGAACGCGCAACGCCCGACGACTAGGCGTACATGGCGCGCAGACGGTCCTTGCGGATCTTTCCCGTTGCGTTGCGGGGGATCTCGTCTACCAAGATCAGCGACTTCGGGATCTTGTAGCGCGCCAGGCGATCCGCGAGGTAGGTCTGCAACTCCTCGACGGTGAGTGCCGCTCCCTCCTCGAGAGTGACTGCAGCACAGCCGACCTCACCCCACTTGTCGTCCGGGATGCCGAAGACGCCGCAGCCCTCGACGCCGGGGTACGAGAGGATCACCGCCTCGATCTCCGCCGGATAGATGTTCTCCCCGCCGGAGATGATCATGTCCTTGAGCCGGTCGACGATCTGGACGTAGCCGTCGTCGTCGCGCACCCCGACATCCCCGGACCGGAACCAATCAACCTCGGTGAACGACGCGTCGGTGGCGTCTGGTCGATTCCAATACTCCCGCATCACATTCGGCCCCTGGATCAGGATCTCGCCGCGCTCGCCCGGCTTGGCCTCCTCACCGTAGGAGTTCACCACCCGGACATCGGTGAAGAAGTGCGGCATCCCGGCCGTCCCGAGTTTCTGCGCCACGTGCGCTGGTTTGAGCACCAGGGCGCCGGGACCGGTCTCGGTGAGACCGTAGGCCTGGCACAGCGCCACCCCACGCTCGGCGAAAGTGTGCAAGGTGCGCGGCGGCACCGGTGCGGCGGCGACGATCCAGCGTCGGATCGACGTCAGATCGGTCTGCTGCCACGACGGATGCGCACTCATCGCGTCGAGCATGGTGGGCACGCCGAACGAATAGGTCACGCGACGATCCTCGATCACGCGCAGCACTCGCGCGGCGTCGAAACCCTCTTCGATGATCACCGTTGCGCCCTTGAGGATCGTGGACAGCGAGACGTAATTGAGTGCGGCGGTGTGGAATAGCGGCGCGGCCACCAGCGACACCTCATCGCTGCACAGGTCGAGGTCGACGATCGGGTTCATCACCGCGAAGGTCACGCCACCATGCGTGAGGACCACGCCCTTGGGGCTTCCGGTGGTTCCGGAGGTGTACATGATGAAGCACGGATCGTCGTGCGTGACCGGGATGTCGATGCGTTCAGAGCTCGCCGCCGCGATGATGTCCTCGTAGGCAAGCGCATCTCCGTCGGGCCGACCGTCCACCACCACACGATGCTCGGTGCCCACTTCGCTCGCGGCCCTCGTGGCGACCTCGGCCAGGCCGGCGGAATGGATGAGGACGCGCGCACCCGAGTCACTCAGCGCATAGGCCACCTCCGCCCCCGTGAGCCGCGCATTGAGCGGCACCAGAATCGCGCCGAGCAGGCCGGCGGCGAACAGACCCTCCAGGTACGACGGATGGTTCGCACTCAGCAGCGCCACCCGATCACCGCGGCCGACGCCGATCCCGGCCAGCGCATGGGCCAACCGCGTCACCCGATCGTCGAGGTCCCGGTAGCTGGTTTCGACGTCACGAAAGACGATCGCGGTCGCCTCCGGAGCGTGCCGTGACGCGCGATGGGGCCAGGTTCCGACGCCTTGATTCTTCACGGTGACTCCTCCGCCGATGTGGGTGCAATCACTGTACTTTGCAATCATTGAGATTGTCAACGACTACCCCTCGGAACAATTCGAGGTTTCACCCGGTTGCACCTCGCATGAGCGTGACCGTCGACATCTGGACTGACATCAACTGCCCCTTCTGCTATCTCGGTAAGAAGCGTTTCCTCGACGCCCTGTCGGAGTTCCCCGGGCGCGACGACGTGGCTGTGGTGCATCGGTCCTTCGAACTCGACCCGACGCTGGATCCCGGAACCTCCGGCTCCGTCGAAGATCACCTCGCGACCAAGTACGGGATCAGCCTCGACCAGGTGCGGGCCAACGAGGCACGCGTCGGTGCACAGGCCGCCGAACTCGGCCTGCCCTATCAGACGAGCGGTCGGGATTTCGGCAGCAGCTTCGACATGCATCGGCTTCTGCATCACGCACTCGCCGTCGGCAAGCAGGAAGACCTGCTCGACGCGCTGTACGCCGCCAACTTCGTCGAGACAGAACCCCTGTTCGGTGATCGGGCGCGACTCGTCGCAGTTGCCGTCGGAGCCGGGTTGGACGAACTGCAGGTGTGCGCGGTCCTGAATGATCCCGAGGCCTACGCCGACGACGTCCGGCAGGACGAACAAGAGGCCGCGGCACTGGGCGTCACCGGAGTTCCGTTCTTCGTCATCGACGGCAAATACGCCGTCTCGGGTGCCCAGCCCACCGAGGTCTTCGAGCGTGCGCTGACCATGGCTGCCGCCGATCGTCCCGTCGTCGTCGGGGCGTCGGCCGACGCCGAATGCGGGCCCGACGGATGCGCGGTGCCGCAGAGCTGACCCACGGAGTCGGCAGCGTCAGGCACCCGTCTCGACCGGCCGGTCCGGGTCCGACGACCACTGCGAGAACGACCCCGGGAAGAGTCGCGCCGGGTAGCCGGCGATCTCCAACGCCGCGATCGCGTGTGCGGCGTTGACGCCGGAGCCGCAATACACCACGACGTCGGGGGCCGCGTCGATCCCCAACTCGGCGAACATTTTTCGGAGATCACCTGCCTCCCGGAATCGGCCGTCGAAGTCCAGGTTGGCGACGGTCGGCGCGTTGAGCGCACCGGGAATGTGGCCCGCGCGCGGATCGACCGGTTCGACCTCACCGCGGTAACGTTCGCCGGCACGGACGTCGAGCAGGATGCCTGCGGAGCTCGCCACCTCATCGATGGTGACCGTCGGCAGCGCACCTGCCTGCAGGGTCACGTTTCCGGCTCGCGGAGTCCCGCCATCACCACGCGACGTCTGCAGCCCCGCCGTTTGCCACGCACCCAGACCACCGTCGAGCATGCGCACGTCGGCGATGCCCGCCCAACGCAGCAGCCACCAGGCGCGCGCGGCGGCAAGGTTCCCGTTGTCGTCGTAGACCACCACCGGAACGCCGTCGTCGATTCCCCATCGTCGTGCCGCGGCTTGCAGGTCATCGATATTCGGCAGTGGGTGCCGACCCCCCACCGGGCCGCTCGGCGGGGCAGCGAGTTCGGTGTCGAGGTCAACATAGATCGCACCGGGAATGTGGCCGTCGAGGTAGTGGTCGTGGCCATTGCTGTCACCGAGCTGCCACCGCACGTCGAGCACCACCGGTGGGGTCGGCGACAGCATCGTCTCGGCCAGGTCGGGTGCGTTCACCAGCAGGTCTGCCATGGGTGAAGACTAGACATATATCGTCGACGGGGTGATGGCGGCATTCTCGGCAGTGGTGCTCGCGCTGATCACGTTCTGGCTGCACCGGCGCCTGGTGCGCGCAACGCGCATGCCCGCGCCGTGGTCGTCGGTCACCGACGTCGCACTCCTGCTGCTGTGGGTGCTCGCGGTGGTCGGGGCGGCCTCCGGGTCACTGCTCGATCCGCGCTGGGTCCGTGCCCCCGCATTCGTGGGGATGACGTGGCTCGCGGTGATCTTCTACCTCTTCCTCGGGTTGTCGGTCATCGGCCTCGTCTCGTTCGCGGTGCGTATTGTCCGACGGTTGGGCAGAGCCGAACCGAACGAGAGTTTCGACCGGCGCCGACTGACGGCGATGCGCATCGCGACCGCGCTTGTGGTCGTCGTGTCTCTGGGCACGGTGGCGTACGGGCTTGTCGAAGCGGCTCGCCCGCGCGTGGTCGACGTAGACATCACGCTGCCGCGGCTGCCATCACAGTTCGACGGCATGCGCATCGCCGTCATCTCCGATCTCCATGTCGGCCCGTCCCGGGGTGCAGCGTTCACGCAACGCGTCGTCGATCAGGTCAACGCCCAACGCCCCGATCTCATCGTGATCGCCGGGGACCTGCTCGACGGAACCATCCACTACGTTGCCGACGATCTCAAGCCACTCGCCGACCTGTCCGCGCCGCTCGGGGTCTTCGGCATCAGCGGCAACCACGAGTTCTACGCCGACGACGGAGGTCGGTGGCTCGACGTGTGGGACCGCCTCGGCATCCACACGCTCCGAAATCAGCGGGTGACCATCGAAAGGGGCGGGGCCGCGATCGATCTCGCCGGAATCCAGGACTACACGGCACCCGATCCGTACGAACCCGACCTGCCCGCAGCACTGGCCGGACGAGACCCGAACCGCTTTGTGCTGCTGCTCGCCCATCAACCGCGCCAGGCCATCGAGGCATCGGATCTCGGTGTGGATCTCCAGATCTCGGGTCACACCCACGGCGGACAGATGTGGCCGATCCGCTATCTCGTCACCCTCCAACAACCTTCGTTGCAGGGACTCGACCGAGTCGGAAACACCGTGCTGTACACGACGCGCGGCGCGGGGGCGTGGGGACCACCGGTTCGGGTCGCGGCCCCGCCCGAGATCACATTGATAAAGACCATGTCTGGATGAGACCGAATTCAGTCCTGGTATCCGCAAACACAGGTCGATAGCCTGGAAGAGTGCTCGTCGCTCCCACCGCACTGGTCGCCGCCACCTCGTCGGACGATCTCGCTGCGGTCCGACGGCAGGCGCAATCGTGGCGTTCACCCGAAATCGGCATCGCGGACAGCGATCTCACCGACGCGGCACTCGCCGATCTGATCGCGACGTCCGAGCCACACGACGACTCGTTCGCGCGTGCCGTGACCGCGATCGTCTCGGCACGCGCCGGGCACTTCCCGGTGGTGCCTCACATCGACGCCGCGGGCGAGATCTTCCGCAGCTTTCTGCTGCACGACCTGATCGACGGATGGCTGTACGTCCGCGAGTCCGACGGCTATCTGCACCCGTACCTCATCATGGACATCACCGCCGAACACGGCGACCGCACACACGGCCCGCGGATCAAGTTCACCATGGAGGCCGACAACGCCACCGTGAAACGCCCGTCGCGCAAACCACGGGTGCTGTACTTCGAGGAAACCGAGATCGTCGGCAAGACGCCGGGAGACATCCTGCTTGCCGCCGGCGCCTACAAGGAGACCCCAGAACTCAAGGCCGAGTATCAGTCTCGCCGCGACGTCTATCAGAAGATCATCGACGACGGCTTCGGCCAGCAATACCGATTCACCGGCTGCATCATCCGTGCCGACGACTACCGCTCGCCGAACAAGCGGGACAACCGAAAAGTCGTCCACGACGTCGCGCCCGGGGAGATCGCGGCCCTACGCATGGTCGCTCCCTCGACCCTGTTCGACGGCACCGACGGCAACGAGTACGGTCCCGTACCGGTGATCACCGCGGTGCGAGTGTTCGACCTTGGCGCACAAGACTTTCTGGACGTCAACACCGGCGACCTCACGCCGTACGACTACGATGCCCACCTCCAGGACAAACTCGTCCTGCCCGACGAGCAGCGCGAACTCCTCAACATCCTCACCACCGACATCTCGGTGTTCACCGGCGACATCATCGACGGCAAGTCCGCGGGCAACGTCATCCTCGCCAAAGGCCGCCCCGGCGTGGGCAAGACGCTCACCGCCGAGGTGTACGCGGAGGTCACCGGCCGCCCCCTGTACTCGATTCACTCCGGATCACTGGGAATCACAGCCGAATTGGTGCGCAAGAACCTCGAAGTCATCTTCGATCGCGCAAAGCGCTGGGATGCGGTTCTGCTCCTCGACGAGGCCGACGTGTTCGTGATGGAACGCGGACTCGACCTCGGCCAGAACGCCATCGTCGCCGAATTCCTGCGCACCCTCGAGTATTTCGACGGCCTGCTGTTCCTCACCACCAACCGCATCGACGGAGTGGACGAGGCCATCCTCGCGCGGTGCGCTGCGGTCATCGAGTACCAGCCGCCCGGCCCCAAGGACGCCCGACAGGTGTGGCAGATCCTTGCCGCGGGCAACGACGTGGTCCTCGACGAAGACCTCCTCGACGACCTGGTCGGCGGCTTCCCCGGCATCACCCCGCGCGACATCAAGATGCTACTGCGCTTGTCACTCCGAATGGCGCGCCACCGCGGTACCGAACTCGACGCGTCGGTGTTCGCCAGCAGTGCCGCCTTCCGTGGGCTGCACTACCTTCCGCCGTCGCAGCGCTGAACGATCTTGCTGGCCAAGTAGCGACTAACAAGCCTGCGCCCAGCCATCTGCTGGTTGAGTAGCGACGTGCGAGCTTGCGCCCTTCGATACGCTCGCAAGCTCGCTACTCAGGAACCGCCCGACGCGTATCGAAACCCGGCGAGTCAACGATGTCAGCAACCAAAGTCGTTACGGACATCGTCATCTCACCGGGTTTCGATACGCCCTACGCTAGCGCTCCGGGCTACTCAACCAGCAGAACGTGCGCTCAGGGCTACTCAACCAGCAGAACGTGCGCTCAGGGCTACTTGACCAGCAGAATCCTCAGGCCTCGGGGTCGAGGACGAAATCGTAGACGGTGACAAAGCCTTCACCGTTCGGGTTGTCTCTCACGTCCAGCATGAGTTCCGGCTTCACGGCCGACGCGATGTCGTCGTCGTTGTGCGGATCGCCCGGGAAGTAGAGCTGCGAGGTGATCAGCTGGTGGCCCGGCGCACTCACCTTGAAGTGCAGGTGGGCCGGACGCCAGGCGTGCCAGCCGGCGGCCTCGATGAGCTGGCCGCAGGCACCGTCGGTGGGGATCATGTAGGGCGCCGGACGCAGGGTGTGGATCTCGAAGTTGCCGTCCTCGTTGGCAATCCAGGTTCCGCGCAGGTTCCACTCGGGCAGGCCCGGGGCGAACTGCGAGTAGAAGCCGAGGTCGTCGGCGTGCCACAGCTCGATCTTCGCGCCGGCGAGCGGTGTGCCGTCGACAGCACGCACCTGACCGGAGAACACCAGCGGGTCACCGGGCTCGTCGTCGCGCATCGGAATGGTGCCGTTCCAGTCCAATTCGGGTGAGCCACCGATGTAGTACGGCCCCTCGATGGTGCCCTTGCTGCCCTCGCGATGCTCGTTGGCCACTTCTTCGACCGAGTGCTCGATCCACACGTCGAGGAACAGCGGCCACTCGCCGTCGGTGCCGACCTTGATCAGCCACGCCTTGAGTGCGTTGTACTCCTCGTAGCTGACCTTGTCCTCGAGGACGATGTCGTTGATGCCCTTGATCACCTTGGACGCAAGGTAGTTGACGCGCTGGGTGTCGACGACACCGGGGCGCGCGCCGGCCGCGGCCATGCGCTCGGCGAACTGGGCCGATGCATTGGCTCCCGACTCGGCGGCCTTGGCGGTCACCTCGGAATCGAAGCTGGTGCTCATGATGGGTACTCCTTTATCTTCTAGGCCAGGGGGCTGACACTGCGGGTGAGGGCCTGCTCAGCCCGCAGCGATATCCGATGGGTGGGTGGCCAGGGGGGTCACCCGGATTGTCATGTAGGCGAAAAGTGGTAATCCGGAGAGGATTTGGTGCAATTCGTTGTTGTCCTCCACATCGAAGATGGAGAAGTTCGAGTACTCGCCGACGATCCGCCAGATGTGCGGCCATTTGCCGGCCCGCTGGAGTTCCTGCGAGTACGCCTTTTCCCGTGCGACGGTGTCCGCGCGGACCTCGGCGTCGAGGTCGTGAGGAATGTTGACGTCCATCCGTACGTGAAACAGCATGTCCTCAGCTCCTGCCTTCGTCGATGCGGTAGTGGGCCAGTTTGTCCGGATCGATCGCGATACCGATTCCGTTGCCCGGCAGGCGGTGCAGATGGCCGTCGCGTATCTGCAGTGGCTCGGCCAGGAGATCGTCGCTCATATCCAGGAAGTTGGAAAGCTCTGCGGCGTAACGAGATGTCGATGCGAAAGCGGACCCGAACGCCAGGGTGCAGGCAGAGCCGATCTGACCGTCGATCTGATTGCCCATCACCACCTCGATCCCGAGTCCCTCGGCGAGATGGTGGACGCGCCGCGACGTGGTGAACCCGGTGCGAGCGGTCTTGATGTTGATCGCGGTGGCCGAACCACCCAGGATCTCGCGCGTGACATCGGCGGGGGTCGGAGCCGACTCGTCGGCGATGAACGGGACGTCGGT
Organism: Gordonia sp. NPDC003422; assembly: GCF_053588675.1. Taxonomy (NCBI): domain Bacteria; kingdom Bacillati; phylum Actinomycetota; class Actinomycetes; order Mycobacteriales; family Gordoniaceae; genus Gordonia; species Gordonia sp. NPDC003422. The sequence continues at coordinate 16,685 of NZ_JBSFQL010000017.1, read as the reverse complement.
CTTCTCGACCAGCCAGCGACGGCCGACCACGTCGTCGGCCGGGCAGAGTTCCTCAGCGAACAGCAGGTCGAGATCGGCCATCTCGCGCATCGCACGTGCCGACTCGGCGGCGGTCCAGCCGCGATTGCCGTCGACATACAGTTCGACGGTGTTGCCGAAGTGCGCGCGCAGCGCCCGCACCACCGCGGTGTCCAGCGTCACCGGCTTGCGGCCGACCTTCACCTTGAATGTGCTGATGCCGTAGGTGTCTCGCATACGTTGCGCCTCGGCCACCATCACCGACGGCTCGTCGAAGCCGAGCATGTGGCTGACCTTCAACCGATCGGTGAACCCGCCCAGCAGGTCGGTCACCGACAGATTCAGGGTGTGCCCCAGCGCATCCCACATCGCCATGTCGATGGCCGCTTTGGCGGTCGGATTGCCGATGGTGCGCGCCAGCCGTTCATGTGCCTCCTCGCGCTCGAGGAGGGTCAGACCCACCAGCTGCGGAGCGAAAACGTCCTCGATGACCGCGATGATCCCCCGCTGCGTCTCGCCGTAGGTGAACGGGCGGGGCGGTGCCTCGGCGACTCCGACGATGCCGTCGTCGGTGTGCACACGCACCAGCACGTGACTTGCCGTGCGTACTTCGCCCGAGGCGAATTTCAACGGTTTGCGATACGGGATGGCGAACGGTATCGCCTCGATTCTCGTGATCTTCACAGCAGATCTCCTGATACTGAGACGAATTCGGCCTCGATGATCTCGATGACCGCGTCAACGACGGGATTGTCTTCGGAGGCGCGGCGGGCAAGGGCGAGCTCGATGGTCCCGGCGTCCGCGAGGTCGCGGATGACGATGCCGTCGATGGGGAGCGCGCGTACCGACGCCGGGACCACGGCGACACCCAGGCCGGCGGCGACCAACGCGAGCAGGACCGCCGTACCCGGGGCCTCGTGGTCGCGGCGCGGCACGAAATCGGCGGCGCGACAACTGCGCAGCACCGCTTCGTTGACCGCGGAATCGCGACTGCCGTACATGACGAACGACTCGTTGCGCAGATCCGAAAGCGACACAACCGGTTCGACGGCGAGCCGGTGGTCGGCGGAGATCGCGAGGACCAGACGTTCGGCCTCCAGGGTGCGCACCTCGATGTCGTCGCCCACCGACGGCGGCCGGAGCAGCCCCAGGTTGATGGCACCGCTGCGAAGCGCGTCGCACTGTGCCGGGGTCAGCATGTCGGCCTGGATGGCGACACCCACGTCGGGAAGTTCACGGTTCACCGCGCGCACGATGCGCGGCAGATGCGAGAAGGCTGCGGTACCGGTCAGACCGAGCCGGACCAGACCACTGCGACCCGCAGCGATTCGTCGGACGCCGCGCACCGCGTCGTCGACACCGGCGAGGATGCGCTGAACCTCGCCGTAGAGGAACTCGCCGGCGGCTGTCGGGGTCACGCGACGCGTGGTGCGGGTGAACAGCGCGACATCCAGTTCGGCCTCGAGCTGGCGAATCGCATACGACAACGCCGGCTGCGCGACGTGGAGTTGCGCAGCCGCCTGCCCGAAATGGCAGGTCTCGGCCACCGCTGCGAAGTAGCGGAGATGACGCAGTTCCATGTGATCCGGCTTCCGATGGGGGCTGTGGCTGCCGTCGCACCACCTAGTGTGACGCGCGACACGTGCTTTCACGGTAAGACCGCGATACATAACGCACAAGGACTTGTTTTCGCGTTATTGATCGATTGTGACGATCAATAGGACTCGTGTCCGGGACTAGGTATTTACCTAGTGTGATCGGCAGCACAAAGTGTCAGTGTGCAAGAGACAGCCCATAGGAGGACTCTGCACATGACCACTTCCTTGCCCCGCCCGACGCAGGCCCACACCCCCCTGCCGGCCCATCTCGGCCACGTCTCGTCTGTTCTGTCGGATGCGGTGATCGACGACCGCGACGCCGGCGTGTACCGCGCCAACCGCCGGATCTTCACCGACGACGAGATCTTCGAACTGGAGATGAAGCACATCTTCGAGGGCAACTGGCTCTACCTCGCGCATGAGAGCCAGGTCGCCGAACCCGGCGACTACTTCACCACCTACATCGGCCGTCAGCCCGTGGTGATCACCCGCGGCAAGGACGGCGAGCTGCACTGCCTGATCAACGCGTGTGCACACCGCGGCGCCATGATCTGCCGTCGCAAGACCGACAACCGCACCACGCTCACCTGCCCGTTCCATGGTTGGACGTTCCGCAACGACGGCACCCTGCTGAAGGTCAAGGATCCCGACGACGCCGGATACCCGGAGACGTTCAACGTCAACGGGTCACACAACATGACCAAGGTGCCCCGCTTCGACAGCTATCGGGGCTTCCTGTTCGGCAGCATCAACCCCGACGTCGTAGAACTCAGTGAGCATCTGGGCGACACCACCAAGATCATCGACATGCTCGTCGACCAGTCCCCCGACGGGCTCGAGGTGCTACGCGGATCGTCGACCTACACCTACGACGGCAACTGGAAGGTGCAGGCGGAGAACGGCGCCGACGGCTACCACGTCACCGCGACGCACTGGAACTACGCCGCCACCACGTCGCGGCGCAACACCGGTGAATCCAAGAACGACACCAAGGCGCTCGACGCCGGCAGCTGGGGCAAGTCCGGTGGTGGCTACTGGTCCTATCCCAACGGCCACCTGTGCCTGTGGACGATGGCCGCCAACCCCGAAGACCGCCCGCTGTGGGACAAGATGGATCTTCTCAAGGAGAAGTTCGGGGATGCCAAGGGCGAGTTCATGGTCAAGGGGTCACGCAACCTCTGCCTCTACCCCAACGTGTATCTGATGGACCAGTTCTCCACGCAGATCCGGCATTTCCGGCCGATCGCGCCGGACAAGACCGAGGTCACCATCTACTGCATCGCACCCAAGGGTGAGAGCGATGCGGCTCGTGCACATCGCATCCGGCAGTACGAGGACTTCTTCAACGCCTCCGGTATGGCCACCCCCGACGATCTCGAAGAGTTCCGGTCCTGCCAGCTGACCTTCCGTGCGCAGGCCGCACCCTGGAACGACATGAGCCGCGGCGCCGAGCACTGGCTGACCGGTCCCGACAAGGTCGCCGAATCCCTGGACATGTCCGGTGTCATCTCGTCCGGCGTCAAGAACGAGGACGAGGGCCTGTACCCGATCCAGCACGGCTACTGGCTCACCACCATGCAGGCCGCCCTGGAAGCCGAAGAAGCGGCAACCGATCAGTGTGGCGCAGAAGGGAACTGACCTCCGATGACTACTACCCAGCCCACCCCCACCGCCACCGGATCGAACAAGCTGATCACGCAGAACGCGATCGAGCAGTTCCTCTACCGCGAGGCCCGCTACCTCGACGACCGCGAGTTCGAGAAGTGGCTGGAATGCTACGCCGACGACGTCGTCTACTGGATGCCGTCGTGGGACGATCGCGACCGGCTCGTCGAGAACCCGCAACGCGAGATCTCGCTCATCTACTACCCCAACAAGGGTGGCCTGGAAGACCGGGTCTTCCGCATCCGTACCGAACGTTCTTCGGCCACATCGCTTCCCGAGCCTCGGACCAGCCACAACATCAGCAACGTTGAGGTCATCGAGCGGCGCGGCGACCTCGTCGACGTCCGATTCAACTGGCACACCATGTATTTCCGGTACAACACGGTGGATCCGTATTACGGTACGTCGTTCTACACGATCGACTTCTCCGGCGACCAGCCCCTGATCCGACGCAAGACCGTGGTCCTGAAGAACGACTACATCCACCACGTGGTGGACATCTACCACTTCTGAGGTATGTCATGACAGTCACGACCGATCGGTCGGCCGGTTCGGGAGCTCCGTTGCCGGTCGACGCGACGACACACCAAGTCGCGCTGAGTTTCGAGGACGGCGTCACCCGGTTCATCACCTGCCGCGACGATCAGACCGTCGCCGACGCGTCCTACCGGCAGCGGATCAACATCCCGCTCGACTGCCGCGACGGTGCGTGCGGAACCTGCAAGGCGTTCTGCGAGTCCGGTGAGTACGACGGCGGAACCTACATCGAGGACGCGCTGAGCGAGTCGGAGTCGGCCGACGGCTACGCGCTGCCCTGCTGCATGAAGCCGAGATCCGATCTGGTGCTGCAGATCGCCGCCACCTCCGACATCGCCAAGACCCAGGCCGCCACGTTCGACGGCAAACTCGTCGACCTCGAACGCCTGTCGGAGTCGACGGTGCGTGTCAGCGTCGACATCGAGAATCGCGGCGCCCTAGCGTTCCTGCCCGGACAGTACGTCAACTTCGCCGTCCCGGGAACCGATGACGGCGAAGGCAATCCGCTGACGCGCTCGTACTCCTTTGCCAACGGTCCACACGAGGAACGGCTGACGTTCCTGGTGAAGCTGACCCCGGGCGGGGTGATGTCGACCTATCTCACCGAACGGGCACGGGTCGGTGACGCGATCAGCTTCACCGGACCCCACGGGTCGTTCTTCCTCCGCGAATCCTCACGTCCGGTATTGCTTCTCGCCGGTGGAACCGGTCTGGCCCCGATTCTGTCGATGCTGCGCAAACTGCACGACGACAACAGTCCGCGCAAGGCGCATCTCATCTACGGCGTCTCCACCGACACCGACCTGGTGGCCATCGACGAGATCGAATACTTCGCCTCCGAGCTGCCCGGACTCACCTGGGACCACTGCGTCTCGGACCCGAACACCAAGGCGCCCAACCAGGGTTACGTGATGAGTTTGATCCGCGACGAACATCTCTACGACGGAGATGTCGCCGTCTATCTGTGCGGGCCGCCGCCGATGGTCGAGTCGGTGCGCACGCACATCGCCGACGCCGGGATCGAGCCCACCGGTTTCTACTACGAGAAATTCGCCCTCGCCGGTGCACCTAAGGATGCGCCCGTCGACGATGCTGCACCGGTTACGGCCGAACCCACCGCCACCGAGACTGTTGTCGAGGAACTCCTCACCTCACCGGATGCTCGCGCGATCGCCGGCCAGATGACCCTGCCGAGCGCCGAGATCGACCCGCTGGCGGCATCGGTCTCGACCACGCTAGACGGGGATTCGTTGTTGCGCATAGCCGGTCAGCAGGTCTGGACGGCCGACGCGACCGCGGGAACTCTCGACGCCGACGACGGAACACTGCTGCCGCATCCGGCCCGGGCAATCGCCGGGCAGGAGGTGTTCACCCCGACCGACACCGAACCGCTCGCGGCGCCGGAACCGCCCGTCGCACCTGCGGTGACCGAACCGATTGCCGCAGCAGCCCCTACGACGGTAGGTTCGCAGGGCTACCAGATCGGTGAAGAGCACCCCGGCGTGCACGAATCCGACGCGCTGTTCGAGGCACGAGCAGCGTTGGAACTCGGCGCCCTCGAACTCACCTTCGGCCGCCTGACCACCGGACAGCTCACCGGATACCGGCTCCTCGCCGAGGCGACGATGCCGTTCGTCGCCGGCGACCGGTTTGTCGACGCGGCCGAATACACCGAGACCAATGCCAACTTCCACGATTACCTGTTCACGCTGACCGGCAACAGTCATCTGCTCGAGGCGTATTCGGCGCTCGGAGTCAAAGGCCGGATGGGCGAGGTGCTGCGCAACGCCACCTGGTGTCATCCACTCTGCGCCCAGGACCATGTCGACATCGTCGAGGCCTTCGCATCCGGCGACCGCGACAAGGCGCGGGCACTGATCACCGCACACGCCGACCGCTCCAAGCAGACCATGCGCCGGGCAATGGCAGACGAACTCGCCTCACGCCGACCACGATTCGTGACACCCGGCCGATTCGCCGGGAAGGTCGTCGTGGTCACCGGCGCCGCTCAGGGCATCGGCGCCCAGACCGCGCGTCGCATCGCCGCCGAGGGCGGAACCCTGGTCCTCGCCGACCGCTCCGATCTGGTCTCCGAGCTCGCCGACGAACTCCGTTCCGACACCAGGACTCTCGCGGTCAATGCTGATCTCGAGCACTACTCCGGTGCCACCTCGATCGTCGAGCAGGCATTGGCGGCCTACGGTCGCGTCGACGTGCTCATCAACGATGTCGGCGGCGCAATCAATTTCAAACCGTTCACCGAGTTCACCGACGACGAGATCCGCGCCGAGGTCGATCGCTCGCTGATGACGACCTTGTACATGTGCCGCGCGGTCCTGCCGGGCATGGTGGAACGCAGCGACGGCGTCATCGTCAACGTGTCGTCGGCCGCCACCCGCGGCATCAACCGCATTCCGTACTCGGCCGCGAAGGGCGGCATCAATGCGATCACCGCGTCGCTGGCCGTCGAGTACGCCGAGCACGGCATACGGGTGACGGCGACGGCGCCCGGCGGCACCGAAGCGCCGCCACGCCGGATCTCGCGGGGAGCTCCGGAACCGCGCAACGAGATCGAATCGCGGTGGTTCCAGGCCCACATCGACCAGACCATCGACTCGTCACTGCTCAAGCGGTACGGGACACTGGACGAACAGGCGGCCGCGATCTGCTTCCTGGCCTCCGACGAGGCGTCCTACATCACCGGGACTGTCCTGCCGGTCGCGGGCGGCGATCTCGGATAAGTCGACACCCGCCGCAATAGTGTCGTGTGTCAGAAATTCGCTGCTGGGTCCGGCGAACCAGTTGGATGCATCGCAAGGCGGCGGAGGAGTCAGGTACTGGTTGTACCTGCGACGACGCCAACGAAGCGAGGCGCCAGCTGGGCGGCGGAACCGGCAACGAATTTCTGATTCACGGCACTAGCATGGGACGGGTGAGCAGGGCACGGTGTGTGGGTCGTGACGCCGAACTCGGCGCCATCGCCGACGAACTCGTGCGCGCCCGATCCGGTGTCCGGTGGGTGTCGGTGACCGGTGACCCGGGAATCGGGACGAGCACCCTCTTGCGGGAAGTCGCCCACGCCACCGACGCAACCGTCTTCGCCGCCACCGCACTGGAAGCCGAGCAGGGCATGGCCGGAGCCGTGCTCGCCCAGTTACTCCAGCAGGAACCCACTGCTGTCCCGGCGATGGCCGAGGCACTCCTCGCACGTGTGTCCAGCGAGGCGGTGTCGCTCGTCGTCATCGACGACGCGCATCTGGCCGACGACGAATCGTGGGAGACACTCACCGGCATCCTGGCCCGGCATCGCGATCTGCGGGTCCTCGTGGTGGCCGGAGCGACGGCCCGGTTTGCATCCGACACTCTCCAGAATCGGTTCTTCGACAACGAGCTACGTCTGGGCGGGCTCGACGCCGAGGCCGTGTCCGAGATCGTGCATGATCGCGGCATCATCCTGCACCCGTCCATGCGTGAGGATCTGTGGCGCCACACCATGGGCAATCCACGCGATCTGATCGGACTTCTCGACGAGTCGCCCCGCGCGCTGTGGTCGCAGCCCGGCGGGGATCTGCCTGCACCCGAGCATGTTCGAGCCGACATCCGGGCGCGGCTCGACGCCTGCCCTGACGACGGCCGACGTCTCATCGAGGCCTTCGCCGTCCTCGACGACGGTCAATCACTCACCGTCGCAGCAGCCTTGGCGGAGGCTGAGGATACCTTCGCCGCGGCCGATCATGCGCTGGCGACCGGTTTGCTCACGCGCTCCGCCGATCTCGCCCCTGCCCAGGTCGGACTCGCGCTGCGCAGCCCGCTCGTGCGGGCCGCGGTCATCGACGCGATGGGCTTGCAGGCGACCGCCGACGCACATCGACGTGCAGCCGAGATCGTCCCGGATCCTGTTGCTCGACTGCACCATCGGGTCGCGGCAACCCCGGACGCAGACCCGGCGCTGGCCGACGAGCTCGACGAACTGGCCCGCGCACGCGCCGCAGAGGGCGCCTGGCGCGAGGCCGCCACCCTGCTCCGCCAGTCAAGCCGCATCACACAGGAAGGACTCAAGAGCGACGAACGCGTCACCCGTTCCGTCGATGCCCTGCTCTCGGCAGGCGATTGTTCGGCTGCTGCCACACTCATCCCGTCGGTGGAGTCGCTGCGCGAAACGCCGCTCCGCAATGCCACACTCGCCTACCTCGCCATTCTGCGTGGGCGCGCCACCGAAGCCGAGGTGCGTCTCGACCGAGCCTGGGCCATCGTCAATCCCGAACGCGAGCCCGACATCGCCGCACTGATCGCAGGACGCCGGGTACTGCACGCCCTCATCCGCGGGCAGGGTACCGAACTCATCGACTGGGTGGATCGGGCCGTCGCCCTCACCGGACCGGACTCGCCGGCGGGCGTCGAAGCCACCGTCATCAGGGGTCTCGGCGAAGCCTGGGCCGGACGCCCCACCGAAGGTGTGACGACGTATGCGCAACTGTCCGAGGTCATCCGGCATGGCGCCCAGGCACAGAGGGCCGTCATGGGGCGGGGTTGGCTCGAGTACGGGATCGACGATCTCGACGTCGCGCGTGCCAGCCTGGAGACCGCGGTGTCGATGGCCCGACTCGGTGGATCGGACCGGATCACGCTGTGGTCGCTTGCCTGGCTCGCGCGGGTCCGATTCATCATCGGCGACTGGGACGCCGCCTTCCACACCGCAACCCAGGGACGCGATCTGGCCACCACGAGCGGCATCACCATCGCCACTCCACTTCTCGAATGGACTGTCGCGCAGATTCATTCGCTGCTTGGCCGCTGGGACGACGCCCATGCGGCGGTGCGTCGCGCCGAAGCCGTCGGCACCGACTACCCCAGCATGGAGATCCCCGCGCGGCTCGCGCGCGCCCAGGTGGCCGAGGCCGCTGCCGACTATGCGACCGTGATCCACGAGTTGGGACCACTGCCTCGTCTGGCCCGCAGCGTCCCAGCGCTGGTCGAGCCCGGCTTCTGGCCGTGGGTCGACACCTTGGCGAATGCCCTTGTCCTGGAGGGACGTCTCGACGACGCCGACGCACTGCTCACTCCACATGAGAAGCGCGCCGACGAACGCAAACACCCGTCGGCCTCCGCGCGCCTCGGATACGCGCGTGGCCGGCTGCTCGGCGCGAGCGGTGACATCAACGGTGCGCGACACGTCTTCGAGCGGGCCGTCGAACTACTGCTGCCCGGACCCAACCGCTACGATCTGGCCCGGGTCAACTTCGCTTACGGCCAGACGCTGCGCCGAGCAGGCAAACGACGAGATGCCGACCGCGTCATGTCCATCGCGCGCGAGACGTATCTCGGACTCGGCGCCCAGACCTATGTCGACCGATGCGATCGCGAACTGAAGGCCGGTGGCCTGCACACCTCCCCCGTGACCCGTCACGACGTGAGCCTTACACCTCAGGAAGAGTCTGTCACAGCCCTTGTCGCGCAGGGCCTTTCCAACAAGGAAGTGGCTGCCGAGTTATTCATCTCCACCAAGACCGTCCAGTACCACCTCACCCGAATCTACGCCAAACTCGGATTGCGTTCCCGCGCAGAGCTTGTCGCGAGTCATCACTGACTGACCGCCACCCCGTGCCCCCCACTGCTGGTTGAGCAGACCCGGAGCGCCAGCGGAGGGCCGTCGTCGAAACCCGGCGAGACGACAATATCGGCACCCTGTGGACAACGAGCGGCGACTCTCGCGAGCACCCACTGCTGGTTGAGTAGCGACGAGCGAGCCTGCGAGCCCGCCGCGTATCGAAACCCGGTGAGACGAGAATGTCCCCAGCAACAACCTAATCAGAACGCGCCTAATCGAATCCCGGTTTTCGCGCCAGACGCCGAATCAAGTCGAAATCACCGTCGATCAGCGCCTGACGCTTGGCTCGCGACCATCCCTGCACTCGCTTCTCCATCGCGTAGGCCTCGTCGATCGATCCGAACTCGCAGGAGTACACGAGCCGAACTGGCTGTCGACGCCTGGTGTACGCGGCCCCATGGCCGCTGCAGTGTTGCGCGACGCGCAGTTCCAGATTGCGAGTGCTTCCGACATAGAAGCTACCGTCGCCGCATTCGAGGATGTACAGGTAGGCTGCCATGCGTCGACTATCTCGCACATGCGTACATCTCAGGCGATTTCATCCACAGGGTGCGGGTAGTGGTTGCGGACATCCGTGTCTCACCGGGTTTCGATACGCGTCGGGCTCGCAAGCTCGCACGTCGCTACTCAACCAGCAGTGGGTCAGCAGGTGGGGGTGCGCTCGCTCGTTTGTCAGTCAGCCAGCGGTGGCAGGCGCCGAGATCGGCGCGTCGGTCTTGGCCTCGACATCGGACAACTCGACGCCGGGGGCCAGCTCGACGACGTCGAAACCCGCACCGTTGACATCGAATACACCGAGATCGGTGATCACCCGCGACACCACGGACCGACCGGTGAGCGGCAGTGAACACTGGGCCACCAGCTTGGCTCCGCCCTTCTTGGTGACGTGTTCCATCAAAACGATGACCTTGCCTGCGCCATTCACCAGGTCCATGGCGCCACCGATGCCCTTGACCATGGCGCCGGGGACCATCCAGTTGGCGAGGTCTCCGTTGCCGGCGACCTGCATGCCGCCGAGGACCGCGACGTCGACGTGTCCGCCGCGGATCATCGAGAAGCTGGTGGCGGAGTCGAAGTACGACGCGCCCGGCAGTACCGTCACGGTCTGCTTGCCGGCGTTGATGAGGTCGGGGTCGACCTGCTCCTCGTAGGGGTACGGCCCGACGCCCAGAATCCCGTTCTCGGCGTGCAGGGTGATTCCCGAGTCGTCGGGCAGGTAGTCGGGAATCAGTGTGGGCAGCCCGATTCCGAGGTTGACGTACTCGCCGGTGTTGAGTTCACGTGCCGCCCGTGCGGCCATCTCGTTGCGTGTCCAGCTCATGATGATCTCCTCACCGTGTCCGCACGGTACGTTGTTCGATTTCCTTGCGAGCGGCCTGTTCCGGCGTCAGCTCGACGATGCTCTTGACGAAGATGCCCGGCAGGTGGACATCGTCGGGAGCGATCTCGCCTACCTCGACCACCTTCTCGGCCTCGACGATCGTGTACCGGCCCGCCATCGCTGCCGGCGGATTGAAATTCCTCGCTGCAGCATGGAATCGGCAGTTTCCCGCGCGGTCGACGACGGCCGCGCGGATCAGCGCGAAATCGGTGACGATCGACTCCTCGAGAACCATCGGCTGTCCACCGAACTCGCGAACCTCCTTGGGCGGCGAGGACTCCGCGACAGTACCGTCGGAGTTGTAGCGCCACGGCAGGCCCCCCTCGGCAACCAGGGTGCCGACTCCGGTGGGCGTGAAGAACGCACCCACACCGCTTCCGCCGGCCCGCATGCGTTCGGCGAGAGTGCCCTGCGGCGTCAGCTCCACGGTCACCTCACCGGCCAGGAACTGGCGGCCGAATTCTTTGTTCTCACCGATGTAAGAAGCGATCACCTTACGAATCTTGCGGGCTTCCAACAGGAGTCCCAGTCCTGCGCCGTCCACGCCGCAGTTGTTGGAGACGATGGTCAGATCCCCGGCGCCCTGGTCGAGCAACGCCTCGATGAGGAACCACGGGATACCGGCCAGGCCGAAGCCACCCACAGCGATGCTGGCGCCGTCGGGAATGTCGGCGACCGCTGCCTGCGGGCCGGCTACGACTTTGTCGACGGTCATGACTGCTCCAGATGTTCGATGATGGCGGGTGTGATGATCTGTGGCTGTTGGGCATTGGCGAGATGTGCCGAATCGGGGACGACGAGGAGCCGACCGTGTTGCACGTTGTCGGCGATCTCGGCTAGTTTCGGCGGCGGTGTCGCCGGGTCGTCGGCACCGGCAATCGCGAGTGTCGGTGCGGCGATCGTCGGCAGATCGGCTCGCTGATCCATGGCCGCGATCACCTCACAGCATGATGCGTAACCTTCGGCCGGCGTCTCGGCAACCATCGCCTCGTAGTACTTGCGTGAGTCCTCGTTGGCAGCAAGGTAGTCCCGGGTGAACCACCGCGCGACGACGGCTTCGGCGACGGCCTGGCTTCCGTTGGCGCGCACGGTCGCAGCGCGGTCGGTCCAGGCCGACGACGGGGTCAGCTGGGCGCCCGTGCACAACAGCGCGAGCCGCGCGACGCGGTCGGGGTTGCGTGCGGCCACGCGCATGGCCGTCATACCGCCCAACGACAGGCCGACGAGATGCGCCACGGCGATGTCGAGCCGATCGAGCAGCGCGATCACATCGTCGGCGAGGTCGTCAATGGTGTAGGGCCCCTGCGGAACCGGTGATTCACCGTGGCCACGGGTGTCGTAACGCACCACCCGGAAGCGCTCCTCGAGGGCAGGGAGCTGCGCATCCCACATCCGATGCGTCGAGCCGAGCGAGTTGGACAGCACCACGGCCGGCGCATCGTCGCGGCCGGTGACGACGGCGTGAACCTCAGCGACATTCCTCTCAGCGGCATTCATCTCAGCGGCGCTCATCGGGTCGCCTCGAAGATCGCGGCGAGGCCCTGTCCGCCGCCGATGCACATGGTTTCCAGCACGTAGCGCGCGTCGCGCCGTCGGGCCTCATAGGCGGCGGTTGCCAGGATGCGGCCGCCGGTCGCGCCGATGGGATGTCCCAACGAGATTCCCGACCCGTTGGGATTGAGCCGTTCGTCGTCGGCGTCGACCTTCCACTCGGCGAGCACGCCGAGGACCTGCGCGGCGAAGGCCTCGTTCAGTTCGATGAGGTCGAGATCGGCCAGGGTCAGATCGGCACGGTCGAGTGCCGCGGCGGTCGCCGACACCGGACCGAGGCCCATGGTCTCCGGCTCGCACCCCGTCACCGCCCAGGAACGCAGCGCGAGCATCGGGTCGAGTCCACGACGATCTGCTTCGGCCCGCGTGGTCACCACGCACATGGCGGCTCCGTCGTTCTGGCCAGACGCGTTGCCCGCGGTCACCGTCGCATCGGGGTCGACCTTGAGTCGCACGGGGCGCAGCTTGGCCAGGCTCTCCGCGCTCACGTCGGCGCGCGGGTGTTCGTCACGGTCGACCACGACGTCGGGCCTGCCGCGCTTGCCCGGCACGGTCACCGAGACCAGCTCGTCGGCGAACCGACCGCCCTCGTGGGCCGCGATCGCGCGCTGATGCGAGCGCAGCGCAAGTTCGTCCTGCTCCTCGCGTCCGATTCGGTAGCGGGCGCGAACGTTCTCGGCGGTCTCGATCATGCCGCCGGCGACGGGATGCGAGTTTCCACCGGCGGTGGCACGGCCACGATCCAGGCGATCCATCAGGTCGATACCGCCCTGCCGAACACCGGTCCGCAGTCCGAGTGCGTAATGCTCGACATTCGACATCGACTCGGCGCCGCCGGCCACGACCAGCCGCGCACCCCCGGTGGCAACTGCGGACGCGCCATTCAGGATCGCCTGCAGACCCGATCCGCATCGGCGGTCGACCTGCATGCCGGGGACGCCGATGCCCAGCCCGGCGTCGAGCGCGGCGATGCGTCCGATCGCGGGCGACTCCCCGTTCGAGTAGCCCTGCCCCAGGATCACGTCGTCGACGTCACCCTCACCGAGGCCGGTGCGGCTCGACAACTCACGCAGCAGTCCGGTCGCCAGGTCCGTGACGGTGAGCGGTGCGAGCGCGCCACCCATCCGGCCCACCGGTGTGCGGAGGGGCGAGCAGATCACGATGTCGGTCGAAGAAGCCATGTTCTCACCGTATCGACCTGCGACGATAGGCGGAAGTATTCATATTCTCAACATTGATACTCACGACATATCAAATGGTATTGTGTACACATGGAGCTGCGACATCTTCGCTACTTTCGTGCCGTCGCCGAGGAACTCCACTTCGGCCGGGCTGCACAACGTCTGCACATCGCGCAGCCGCCGTTGTCTCAGCAGATCAAGCAACTCGAGGACGAGTTGGGGGTTGCATTGCTGACCCGGTCCACCCGACGCGTCGAACTCACGCCGGCGGGTGCGGACTATCTGCGTCGCACGATCGCGATCCTGGATTCCGTCGACGCGGCCGGACGTCGGGCACAGCGCATCGCCGACGGACGATTCGGCCAGCTGTCCATCGGATGCGTCGGCTCGGCCACCTACTCGCTGCTGCCGCAGCTGGTTCGCGCGCTCGGCGACGAACTGCCCGATGTGGAGGTGAGCGTGCGCGGCGAGATGCTGGCGCCCGATCAGATCGCGGCCCTCGGCTCCCACGACATCGACCTCGCGCTGCTGCGCCCACCCGTTGACACCGACGACATCCACGTCGAGATCATCCGAGACGACAGACTGATCGTCGCCCTGCCGAAGAATCACCCGCTCGCGACGAACGACCTCGACACGGAAGTCGATGTGGCACTGTTGGCCGCCGAGGACTTCATCGCACACGCCGGCGGCGGCAAATCGGTGATGAGCGGGGTCCTCGCAACCACCTGCGCCCGAGCCGGTTTCGTGCCGCACATTCGGCACGAGGTGGAAGAGACGTCCACACTCATCACGCTGGTCGCCGCCGGGCTCGGCGTCGCGATAGTGCCGGAACCGACATCTGCCCTCGGTGTGGCCGATGTCGTCTACCGTCGGCTCGCCGAGCCGGCCGGCACCGTTGAGCTTGCGGTGGCACTCGTGGAGTCCCGTCGAACACCGCTGATCGACCGCGTTCTCGAGGTCCTGCGCACGATCTCATGAAGGTCCGGCGCAAGTGTGTCACCGTTGACCCATGAGCTCTCCAGAGTTCGACGCGAACAAGCTCTTTCCCGGCAAGTTCTTCATCAGTACGGTCCTCGACGTCCTCGAGTCCAAGAAGAAGATGACGGGCCACATGCGCCGCCGATACCTCCAGCGAGCGGCGATGGCAGGCATCATCATCGCGATCTTCTACGTCATCGACTACACGATGGTCGGTGCCTTCGACAGCATCGGCGACGACGAACAACTCCACGTCGTCGGGAAACTCCTCGGCTCACTCACCTTCGGCTGGGCGCTGGTGTTCATCTACTACTCGAAGTCAGAGTTGTTGACGTCGAACATGATGATGGTGGCGATCGGCACCTACTACCGACGCATCTCGCTGGTCCTCGTGCTGCGAATCCTTCTGCTGTGCTACCTCGGCAACATCATCGGCGGGCTGCTGATCGCCGTGATGCTCAAGGGCACCACCCTCATCGAGGGTCCGGTGCTCGACGCGATGAACCACTCGGTCGACGTGAAAACGGGCTACCTCGGCGAGGGCTGGTCGGGGTGGCTCGACCTGTTCATCCGCGCAGTCTTGTGCAACTTCATGATCAATCTCGCGATGCTGCTCGTCTACAACGGCTACCTCCACGAGGACATGGCCAAGATCATGGCGATGATCGTCGCGGTGTTCGTGTTCGCCTTCCTCGACTTCGAGCACTCGGTGGCCAACACGGTGCTGTTCATGATCGTCGGACTCCAGGACGGGATACCGGTCGGCGCAGCCTTCGGAAACCTGGGCATAGTGCTGCTCGGCAATCTGACAGGTGGCGGGATACTCATCGGCTTCTACTACGCATGGGTCAACGACGAACGCGACACGCATCTCCCACATCTCCGACGCTCGCATACTCGCCACTGAGACATCACACGAACGACGCGCGCCAGCCGATTTTCGCTGTCCAGGCGCGACGAGCGGCACCCCCCGCCGCCTGAGCTGAGGTGCGACGAGCAACACCCGCACCCGCTGCCTGAGGTGCGACGAGCGCTAGCGAGGAGCCTCGAAGGCCTGGTGACAGTTGCTACCTGGTCGCCCAATCACTTTGTCTCACCAGGGCTAATGGGGGTGGATCGGTTCCCGATGGGATGCTGGTCCACTGTGAGCCTGCCCCGCCGGTGACCACTATGACTAGGGCTGAAACCACGTTGGTGGATTTCTACTCGAAGACCGTGGCCCGGCCGGGGTGGGGATCGGTTCTAGCGCTACTGGGATGTCGTGCCCCCTCCGCAACATTTGAGGGTGAGCACTGAGCCATTAGGCCGCGCGAACGGATCCCGTCAGGTTCACTGCCCAGATTGACGGCCAGATCCGAAAGGTGCAGGTAGCTTTTGATTTACGTGGGTAATGATTGGGCAGATGACCATCACGACGTGTGCGTGATGGACGAACACGGCACCACGCTGGGTATCCGGCGACTGCCCGAAGGGGTCGCCGGAGTGCGGGCGATGCACGCGCTGCTGGCCCGGCACGCCACCGACCCCGCCCAGGTGGTGATCGGGATCGAAACCGATCACGGCATGTGGGTATCGGCGCTGGTGGTCGCCGGCTACCAGGTGTATGCGATCAACCCGAAATCGGTGGTCCGCTACCGCGACCGACACCATGTCGGGGGCACCAAATCCGACAAGGGTGATGCCAAAGTGCTCGCCGATCTGGTGCGCACCGACCGCCACAACCATCGGATCATCGCCGCTGACAGCGTCACCGCCGATGCGATCAAGGTGATGGCCCGTACCCACCAGAACCTGGTGTGGGCGCGCTCAGCGCAGCAGAACGTGCTGCGCGCCCAGCTCAAGGCCTTCTACCCGGCCGCGTTGGCCGCCTTCGGCGACGACCTCGACCACAAGGACGCGCTCAGTGTGCTGCGGCGTGCCCCTTCCCCCGCCCAGGGGGCGAAGCTGTCGTTGTCGTCGATCCGCGCAACCCTGAAAAAAGGTGGCCGCCAACGCAATATCGATGATCGTGCCCGCGAAATCCAGCAGGCCCTACGCAGCACCGGACACCTGGACGTGCCCGCCGAATTGGCCGCCGGTTACGCGGCCACGGTGACCGCGACGGTCGGCATGCTGGCCGCGCTCACCACCCAGATCGATCAACTCGAAACCACCATGGCCCAGTC